>JALUWE010000371.1 GCA_027019845.1 Anaerolineales bacterium
TCAGGGCTTCAACCTCGGCCTGCGCGACGTGGCCACGCTGGCCCAGGCCATCGTCGACGCCCATCGGGCCGGCGACGACATCGGTGCGCTGTCCACGCTGGAGCCCTATGCCCAGTGGCGGCAACAAGACCACCGCAAGGTGATCGGCTTCACCAATGCGCTGGTACGCGGCTTCTCCAATCGCTTCCCGCCGCTGGCACTGGCCCGCAACGCCGGCCTGCTGGCCACGGACCTGCTGCCGCCGCTGAAACACAGCCTCGCCCGCCATTCGATGGGCCTGTCCGGCAAGCTGCCGCGACTGGCGCGGGGGCTGTCGCTGTGAGCATGTACGTTAGTGGGCGCCCACCTACGCGCCGTCGCAAAATCCGTACTGTTCAACTTCTTTGCATCTTGGGCGACTCAATATGCTGACTCACATTACCATCCGAAATTTCAAGGGGTTCGATGAGGTTTCGTTCGAGCTGGGTGATCGCGTCGTACTCATTGGGCCAAACAACTCAGGCAAGACATCTTCACTTCAGGCGCTGGCACTATGGGATATCGGCCTCAAGCGTTGGATCGAGAAACGCGGAACGGGTGTTACTCCTAAAAAGCGGTCGGGGGTAGTGGTGAACCGGCGCGACCTCATCGCCGTCCCTGTTCCCAGCGCCAAACTGCTTTGGCGAAACCTGCATGTGCGGGGATCAACAAAAGGGAAAGGAACACAGAACACCCGTATTGAGGTCATTGTTGAAGGCGTATCCGCCGGAAAGGCCTGGACCTGCGGACTTGAATTTGACTACGCCAACGAAGAATCATTTTACTGCCGCCCTTTGCGCACCAGCGAAAACGGCGAACAGGAATTGCCGGCAGTCCCGGAACACGCCTCTGGCGTTCGCGTCGCGTATCTCCCGCCGATGTCGGGACTAACCGCCACCGAGACCCGCCTTGATTCGGGGGCTATCAATGTAAGGTTAGGTGAAGGACGGACCGCCGAAGTGCTCCGAAACCTGTGTTATCAAATTGCCGAAGGCGAAGACGGCCTTCGGCGCTGGAGCCACCTCGTAGAGCAAGTAGAGAACTTTTTCGGCATCGAACTTCAGGAGCCGAGATACATTTCGGAAAGAGGCGAAATATCGCTTGCCTATAAAGATCATGGCGCAATACTGGACATTTCATCTTCAGGTCGTGGGCTGCAACAAACCTTGTTGCTGCTTGCTCACATGATGGTTAACCCGAAATCGGTTCTCCTCATGGATGAACCCGATGCGCATCTCGAAATATTGCGGCAACGCCAGATCTACCAGATGCTCACGGACACGGCCAGAGAGAATGGCAACCAGATCATTGCAGCAAGCCATTCTGAAGTTATCCTCAATGAAGCGGCAGATCGTGACATGGTGATCGCCTTTGTCGGCAAGCCGCACCGAATCGACGACCGTGGATCACAGGTGTACAAATCCTTGAAGGAAATAGGATACGACCAGTATTACCAGGCTACGGAAACCGGCTGGGTGCTTTACCTGGAAGGCTCTACCGACCTAGCCATCTTGCGCAGCCTTGCGGTGACACTGGGCCACCCTGCCGCGAAATGCCTGGAAAAACCATTTGTTCACTATGTGCTCAACCAGCCCAAAAAGGCCCAGGAGCATTTTTATGGACTTAGAGAGGCCAAACCAGATCTCATTGGAATCGCCATTTTTGACCGGCTGGACAACGGGCTTCCCTCTGATCCCAATTTAACCCAACGCATGTGGTCACAGCGGGAGCTGGAAAATTATATCTGCCACAAGGAAGCGATTCTGGAATGGACCAAATCAGCAGCCGAGCAGAATACCGAGGGCCCTTTGTTTGCTGGCAGCTGGGTCGATTCGATGAATCATGTGATAGCAGAACTTGAGTCAGCACTAGAGACGCTTGGCAAACCCTCACCCTGGGGAGAAGATATCAAGGTAACGGACGACTTCCTCGATCCGCTTTTTGATAAATTTTTTAACCTGCTCGG
>JALUWE010000372.1 GCA_027019845.1 Anaerolineales bacterium
TCTAACCCCTCCCACTCCCTATCCCCCCTCCCTGTCCCTCCTCCCTATCCCTATCAAAGGAGCACACATGATCCGCGTCGCCAACGCCCCCTGCTCATGGGGCATCCTCGAATTCGAACTCCAGGGCAAGGCCGCGGGATACCGGCAGGTGCTGGATGAGATGCGCGCAACCGGCTACCAGGGCACGGAACTGGGCGACTGGGGCTTTATGCCCACCGACCCCAAAGTCCTGCGCCGGGAACTGGCCGCGCGGCAGTTGCAGTTGCTGGCCGCGTTCGTGCCGGTAGACCTGTCCAACCCGCAGGCCCACGCGGAGGGGGAGGCGACCGCGCTGCGCACCGCCCGGCTGCTGGCCGCGGTCGCGGAATCGCCCTTCATCGTGCTGGCCGACTACAATGGCAGCAACCCCATTCGCACTCGCAACGCAGGCCGCATCCGGCCCGAACACGGCCTGACCGCCCAACAATGGGAGCGTTTCGCCCAGGGGGTGACGCGCATCGCGGCCGCGGTGCGCGGCCAGACTGGCCTGCGCACCGTCTTCCACCACCACTGCGCCGGCTTTGTCGAGACCCCGGCAGAGATCGAAACCCTGCTCGACCTGACCGACCCCGAGCTGGTCGGCCTGTGTTTCGATACCGGGCACTACGCGTTCGGCGGCGGTGATCCGGTGGCGGGCGTCCGTAAACACGCCGGGCGCATCTGGCATTTTCATTTCAAGGACCACGATCCCGCTGTGGCCGCCCGCTCCCGCGCCGAGGGCTGGGACTATTTTGAATCCGTCCGGCACGGCATCTTCTGCGAGTTGGGCAAAGGCAACGTGGACTTCCCCGCGGTGGTTGCCGAGCTGGAGAAGGCCGGTTACAACGGCTGGGGCGTGGTCGAACAGGACGTGCTGCCCGGCATGGGGTCGCCCAAAGAGAGCGCAGCCCGCAACCGGGAATACTTGCGCCGTCTGGGGTTGTAGGAGGTACAAATGCCCCACCACATCAAACCCAACCAGAATTCCAATATCCTGATCGATGTCACCCCAGAATCCGCGGGGTGGCACTACCTGCGTTTCAAGGTGGTCTCGCTCAAGGCCGGGGAAAGCTACCGCGAACAAACCGGCGGGGACGAGGTCGCGCTGGTACCGCTAACCGGCCAGGGGAGCGTGACCGCGGGCGGGGAGCAGTTCGCCCTGTCGCGCGGCGGTGTGTTCCGCGAGATGCCGCACGTGCTGTACGCGCCGCCGGGAACGGAAATCTCCGTCGAGGCGGCAGGCGATTTCGAGTTCGCGCTGGGCGGCGCGCCCGCGGAGGGCCGCTATCCGGTGCGCCTGTTCCGCCCGCAGGAGATGAAGGCCGAAATCCGCGGCGGTGGCGCGGCCCGGCGGCAGGTCAACCACATCCTGGCATACCCCCTCCCCGCGGAGCGGCTGATCCTGTTCGATGTGTACGTGCCCGGCGGCATGTGGTCCGGCTACCCGCCGCACTGCCACGACGGCTACGCGGGGTCGCCCTACCTGGAGGAGGTCTACTACTACCGCATCACGCCCGAAGCGGGCTACGCCATCCACCGCAACTACCGCCGCGACAACGACTTCGACGAGCTGTTCACCGTGCGGGACGGCGATCTGGTGCTGGTCACGCAGGGTTTTCACCCCGTGGCCGCGCCGCCCGGCGCCAACGTCTACTTCCTCAATTACCTGGCGGGCGAGCTGCTCGACGAGGCCCGCGGCACCCCGCCCTACGACGACCCCGACTGGGGCTGGATGAAGGACGATTGGGAAGGGAAAGCGATGGCGCTGCCTGTGGTGGGGCGATGATCGAGAATCGGGAATCAGGAATCAGGCCCTCTCCTAATTACCTAATTACCTACAATACCTTCGCCAAAAAATAAGTTAAGTAGGGCTTCTTGTAGTAAAGTTGTGTTCACCACAAACATAACTGCTACAGGAAGCCCATGATGAACATTTTAGCACTTTTACAATGTATACAGCCCTT
>JALUWE010000373.1 GCA_027019845.1 Anaerolineales bacterium
CGCCAGTTCGCCTCCGGTTGCTCTCCACCCCGCCTCACGACGACGCAGTTACCTTCTGCTACAGGGCCTTGGCTTACCCTGACACGGACTTCCACCGTGCTGTGTGGACGCCTTCACGGGCGCACTAGGAGCGGGCCATGCCCGCGATGAACAAACGCAAAAAATCCAACGCAAAGACGCGAAGGCGCAAAGATCGCAAGGGCGTTTTGTTTTTTTCTTTGCGGCCTCAGCGTCTTTGCGCCTTTGCGTTGAAATCGCGGCGGTGGTTCATCTCGCGGGCATGGCCCCCCTACCGTCCCAGTGTTTCGGCTATGCTGTTCCCCATCCATCACCACCTGAACACACGAAGGAGAATCCCGTGCCGCACATCGACCAGGAAAGGATCGCCCTCAAGTGGCGCCGCACCAAGATCGTCGCCACCCTCGGCCCGGCCAGTGAGTCGGAGGCGGACATCCGCCGGCTGTTGAAGGCGGGGGTCGACGTGGTGCGCCTGAACATGTCCCACGGCGATCACGACGGTCATCGCGAACTGTTTGCGCGGGTGCGCGGTGTGGCCGAAGGGCTGGACCGGCACGTGGCCATCCTCATGGACCTGTGCGGGCCGAAGATCCGCGTCGGCCGTTTCCGCGACGGCATGATCGAGCTGCGCGATGGCCAGCGGGTGATCGTCACCAGCCGCGATGTGGCGGGCGAAGAGGGCCTGATCCCCTCGCAGTATCGAAAGCTGCACAAGGATGTGAAACGGGGTGAGCGCATCCTGCTCGACGACGGCAACCTGGAGCTGCGCGTGCTCTCGGTGAAGGGGACCGAGGTGAGCTGTCGCGTGGTGCACGGCGGCCCGCTCAAGGATCACAAGGGCATGAACCTGCCCGATTCCAGCCTCTCGACCCCGGCCTTTACCGACAAGGACAAGGCCGATGCGCTGCTGGCCATGGAGCTGGGCGCCGACTTCCTCGCCCTGAGCTTCGTGCGCGGCGCCGCCGATGTGGCCCGCCTGCAGCGCTTCATGAAGCGCAACGGCGACGAGATCCCGGTGGTGAGCAAGATCGAGCGCCCGGAGGCGGTGGCCAACATCGACGAGATCCTGCGGCAGTCCTACGCCATCATGGTGGCGCGCGGCGACCTCGGCATCGAGCTGCCGGCGGAGCAGGTGCCGCTGATCCAGCGCGAGCTGATCAACAAGGCGCGCCTCGCCCACGTGCCGGTGATCGTCGCCACGCAGATGCTGGAATCCATGATCGGCCACTCGCGGCCCACCCGCGCCGAGGTGGGCGACGTGGCCAATGCCGCCGAGACCGGCACCGACGCGGTGATGCTCTCCGCCGAGACCGCCAGCGGGCAGTATCCGTTGCGGGCGGTGCAGATCATGGACCGCGTGCTGCGCGAGACCGAGCGCCACCAGTGGCACGAGGGGCGTTTCGGCAGCGCCCTGTTCAGCGATCGGCGCAAGAGCGACTACAGCTTCCGCGAGGCCATTGCCCACGCCGCGCAGACCCTGTCCAGCGACCTGAAGTTGCAGGCCATGGTGATCCCCACCCACTCCGGTACCACCGCGCGGGTGCTGGCCGCCCACCGGGCCATCGCGCCCATGGTGGGGGTCTGCGACCGCGCCGCCATCTGCCGTCGCCTGTCCCTGCACTGGGGCATCGTGCCCGTGCATCGCGAGCGTCCCGCCATCGAGGACTGGCGCCAGCTCTGTGCCGACATCAACCCTCACACCGGCCTCACCCGGCCCGGCCACGCGGTGCTGGTGGTGTCCGGATTCCACGACGACCCCAGGCGCAACGAGCCGGTGCTGAAACTGATGTCGCTGTGATGCAGCGCCGGCTGCCCCCCAGGATGAGCGTGGCTGCGACGCGGGTCCTCCGCCTAGCCGGTTTCGTCGTGCTCACCGCCGGCGCCACGCTGCTCGCCGTCCTCGTCTTCGTCCTGCAGCAGCGGCCGGACCTGCAGCCCTGGCACGAGATCGAGCTGGAGGGGG
>JALUWE010000374.1 GCA_027019845.1 Anaerolineales bacterium
CGATCCCTGCACACCGCCGCCGCGCAGGGTTTCGGTAAGCTCCAGGTTGCGGCGGGTGGCCGCGTCCAGGGTCATGAATTCGTTCAGGCTGTAGGTGCTCAGGCCGGAGAGCATACGTAACGCGGCTGGCTGGGTTTCGGACAGGTATTGCAAGATGCCGCCCGCGGCGCGAATGGCAAGAAAACGCCCGCGCAGGCCAAACCCGTCCAGCGCGCCAGCCTCGAAGTGGCGCAACAGAGCTTCTTCGCAGCGCCCCTGCTCGAACCGCCAGCCGGGCCAGGCGGTCAGGTGCCCCGGCAACTGGTTGCCAGGCGGCTGCCCCTCCGGGTGCAGCACTTCCGCAGGGTGCAGGCGGATCAACTCGGCGCGCACCGCGGCCTGGATGTCGTTGCTCTCCAGCTCGGTCACCGCGAACTCGCCGGTCGTGATGTCCACGTACCCCACACCGGCGCGGTTTTCTTCGATCACCACCGCGGCCAGGTAGTTGTTGGCGTCCCCCGGCAGCAGGCCGGGTTCGATGATCGTCCCCGGCGTGACCACGCGCACCACCTGGCGCGGGAAGATGCCCTTGACCGGCTGGTCTCCGATCTGCTCGCAAATCGCGACATGGTAACCCTGCTCGATCAGCCGCGCCAGGTAGTTTTCGACCGCGTGGTGCGGGATACCGGCCATCGGCACCCGCTGCCCTTTGCCCACGTTGCGCTCGGTCAGCACGATGTCCAGCACGCGGGCCGTGGTTTGTGCGTCTTCGTCGAAGGTTTCGTAAAAATCGCCCAGGCGGAAGAACAGAATCGCGTCGGGATATTGCTTTTTGATCTCCAGATATTGCCTGCGAACCGGGCTGACATTGCCTTTCGATTTTGCCATGCGGTGATTCTAAGGCCAGGGGCGTGAATAGGCAAGGAAGTTCGAGGTTCGAGCTTGCCCTGTTGGCTTACTGCCCAGGCTTGCCAATCCCCTTCGCCGTGGCTATAATTGGCGCAACGATACTTTTGAAAAAGGAGGAAGACGGCCCATGGCCAGCGTAACATACGATCACGTAGTCAAAAAATTTGGTGATTTCACCGCACTGCACGACATTACCATGCACATCGAGGATAAGGAGTTTTTGGTCCTGGTTGGGCCGTCTGGCTGTGGCAAGTCCACGGCGCTCCGCTGCCTGGCGGGTTTGGAGGACATCACGGAAGGCCAAATCATGATTGGAGACCAGGTGGTCAACGATGTGGCACCCAAAGACCGCGACATCGCCATGGTGTTCCAGTCCTACGCGCTCTACCCGCACATGAGCGTGTACGACAACATGGCTTTTGGCCTCAAGCTGCGCAAAACCCCGAAATCCGAAATCGACCGCCGGGTGAAAGAGGCGGCTGAAATCCTCGGGCTGCAAGATTTGCTGAACCGCAAACCGCGCCAGTTGTCCGGCGGCCAGCGCCAGCGCGTCGCGCTGGGCCGCGCCATCGTGCGGGAGCCCAAAGTATTCCTGCTCGACGAGCCGCTCTCCAACCTGGACGCCAAGCTGCGCGTCGAGACCCGCGCCAACCTCAGCCGCCTCCACCAACAGCTTCAAACCACCTTCGTGTACGTCACCCACGACCAGGTGGAAGCCATGACCATGGCCGACCGCATCGCGGTGATGAACAAAGGCGTCCTCCAGCAGGTGGACACCCCGCTCAACCTGTACGAGCGGCCTGACAACCTGTTCGTAGCCGGGTTCATCGGCTCACCGGCCATGAACTTCTTCCCGGCCAAACTCATGCGCAGCGACGGCAAACTGGTGGTCGATTGCGACGCGTTTCACGTCGAAATCCCCCCCTCTCGAGCCGAAACATACCAATCCTATACCGGCAAAGAGATCATTTTCGGCATCCGCCCGGAGGACATCCACAACCCCGACTTCGCCCCGCCCGGCATCGAACCGGCGTACGTCCCCGGAAAAATCGACGTGACCGAAATTATGGGCAACGAAATTTT
>JALUWE010000375.1 GCA_027019845.1 Anaerolineales bacterium
TTCCTGGGTCTTCGCGTACGGTACGTGCTCGAACACGTGCTTCAGGTACCGGTACGGCTCCAACCCGTTCGCCTTCGCCGTCTCGATCAGGCTGTAGAACGCCGCGCTCGC
Organism: Anaerolineales bacterium; assembly: GCA_027019845.1. Classification (GTDB taxonomy): domain Bacteria; phylum Chloroflexota; class Anaerolineae; order Anaerolineales; family JABWBV01; genus JALUWE01. The sequence continues at coordinate 112 of JALUWE010000375.1, forward strand.
CCACGCTCCCCCCGGCGTGGCGCTAAAAAGCCAGTTCTTCCGCCCCACCACAAACGGCCGAATCGCGTTCTCCGCCAGGTTGTTGTCCGGTGTCAGGAACGCGTGGTGCACGTACACCTCCAGACGCGGCCACTGTTGCCGAGCGTAGGCCACCGCCTTCCCCAACAGGCTCTTTGGCACCACCTGCCCGTCCTTTTCGTCCAGCCACTTCTTGAACGCCCCCAGGAGCGGCAACGCCTTCTCCCGCCTCACCTCCACCAGCGCCTCTCCCTCAAGCCCCTGGGCCTTGGCCTGCCGTTCGATGGCATAGAGCGTTCGAATCCGCCCCACCGCCCAATGGGCCGCCGTGCTCGGCCTCTTCCCCTTGGCCGCCTTGACCCCCTTGGCCGCCTCCACAAACTTCCGCCGCACGTGCGCCCAGCACCCCGCATGCGTGATGCCGGGTTGGTGGTCCAAAAAGTCGTACCCTTGGTACCCGTCCGTCTGCACCACCCCCCTGTACCCTCGCAGGTACTCCCGTGCCACCCGACTCTCCCGCGTCGGGTCGTAGTGGTACTCCACCGCAGGCCGCCCAGGTGGTCCCCCCAGAAACACCCACATGTACGATTTCGTCTGCGCCGCTCGGCCCGGCTCCTTGAGCACCTGCAGTGTCGTCTCGTCCGCCCGGATCAACGGGCCCGCCCGTACCTCCTCGCGCAAGAGCTCCAGCACCGGTCGACACGCCTGGGCCGCCTGCAACGCCCACTGGCACAGGGTCGTCCGGCCCAGATCCACCCCGATCCGCTCAAACTGCTTGCTCTGCCGGTAGAAGGGGATCGCGTCCGCGAACTTGGCCATGATCACGTAGGCCAAAAGCCCTTCTGTGGCGCTCCCCTTCGGGATCAGGTGCGGCCGGGGCGGCGCGATCACCACCGTTGGCCCCTCGTCTTCCACCCCCTCGCACGCCCGGCACGCATATTTCGGCCGGACCTCCCGGATCACCTGAAGCCGCGCCGGTACCACGTCCAGGCGCTCCGAGGTCTCCTCCCCAATCCGCACCTTTTCGGCCCCGCACCCGCACCGCTTCTCGTCTTCCGGTACGTCGCACACCACGTCCACCCGCGGCAGGTTCGCCGGCAACGGCTTCCGGCCCCGTTTGCGCCGCGTGTGGGACGAAACCCGGATCTCCTCTTCTTCCCCCTCGCCTTCCTCTCCCCCGACCGCCTCTGCGGTGGCCTCCGCTTCGTTGAAAAGCAGCAGTTGCTTCTTCTCCGCCTCGCTCAGCCGCTCCGACTTCCGGCCAAACAGGCGGTGCTTCAGAAACTGCACCTCCTCCTGCAACAACATCACGTCCGACCGAAGCTTCTTGTTCTCTTCGGTCAACGCCCGGTTCTCTTCTTGGGCAGCCATCAACAGGCGCTGCAGGGCGGTTATATCATTCGGAAGGGTAGAACATGTCGTTTCCATGCCCCACCCTATACCATAAACGTTCGCCCGCGTCCAGAAGTTTTTTGGTTTTGCAGCCACTGAATCAATACATCAGACAACAGAAGACACGGCAAGACGTCGATGAGATCCCGCCTGTTCCATCTCCAACCCGCTCAGTAACCACAGGAGCTGCCGCGGCTCAATCTCCAACACCTCCCCCTCGCTCCTCGGCCACCGAAACCGTTCCGCCTCCAGCCGCTTCTGCCACAAGCAAAACCCGTTGTGGTCCCAATACAGCGCCTTCACGATCGTCCGCGCCCGGTTGCAAAACACGAACAGGTGCCCCGACACCGCCGAACGCTCCATCTGCGTCTCCACCAGCGCCGCCAGCCCGTTGATCGACTTGCGCATGTCCGTGGGCCCCAC
>JALUWE010000376.1 GCA_027019845.1 Anaerolineales bacterium
CGGCGATTTGCTGGCCGGTATCCGGCGGATCGAGGGGCTGGAACTGCGCCCCAGCGATGTGCAGCGCGCCTACGACGCGGTCATCCACAAAAAGGCCAGCCTGGTTGCCCTGCACCTGCCCGACGGCACGGTCTACGAAGTGGACGCCCGCCTGCCAGGCACGGTCGAGCGCAACCGTTTTCTCAACGCCATCGTGGACAGCTACAAACACCGCGGGCGCATGGACCGCACCAACCAGCGCACCATCGAGCCGCTGCGTAAGCTCTACCCCACCCTGAGCGGCCTGGTCTTCATGCCCAAACTGGAAATCCGCCACATCATGTACCTGGTCAGCCAGGGGCACCGGCTGCCCGCCGGGGTGACGCGCTTCTCCATCTCCCCGCGCGCGCTGCGGGTCAACTTCCCGCTGGAGGAGCTAAAGGCGGACACATCCCTGGAGGAAAAAAACGACCGGCTGCACGCCTTCATCCAGCGGCGCGTGGCCGCCAAAGGCGTGCGCTACTACGCCGAAGCCACGGTGCTGTATGATGAGTGAGGCAGTGCAAACCATCATCATCGGCGCCGGGCAATCCGGCCTGTCGCTCAGCTACCATCTGCAACAACGCGGCATCCGGCACCTGGTGCTGGAGCGCGAGCGCGCCTTTTCGCAGTGGTACAAGGTGTGGGACAATTTTTACATGAACACCGCCAACTGGCTGAACAACCTGCCGGGGGAGCCGCAACCGTTCGCGGCGGGGCAGCCGCGCGGCGGGCTGGGCCGCAAAGCCGACGCGCTGGCATACTTCCAGGCCTATCTCGACGCCCTCGACCCACCGCTGATCGAAAACTGCCCGGTCACTCGCGTTCGCCCGCAACCCGACGGGACCTGGCAGGTGGACACCCCCCAGGCGGTTTACCACACCCCCAACGTGGCGGTCTGCATCGGCAACTTCCACCGCCCGAACATTCCCCCTTTCGCCGCCGCGCTGCCGTCATCGGTCCCCCAACTGCACTCCAGCCGCTACCGCAACCCCGCGCAGATCACCACCCCCAACGTGTTCGTGGTGGGCAGCGGCAACAGCGGGGTGCAGATTTGCGACGACCTGGCGCGCGCAGGCCGTTTCGAGCGGCTGTATCTGGCCCTGAGCGGCAACCGCACCGTGCCCTACCGTTTGTTGGGGGTGGTGCCCACCTACGAAATCGTGCGCCTGCTGCGGCTGCAAGACCTGCGCGTGGATACCTGGCCTGTCAAGTGGGTGGTCCACCATTTGGAAGGGAAAGGCGACCCCGCGTTCCACGTTTCGCCCAAAAAGCTGGCGCGGGCGTTCGGTGTGCGGTTGGTGGGCCGCGCGGTGGGGGTTTCCGGGGAAAACGTGACCTGTTCGGATGGCAGCCGCGTCCCGCTGCAAGACCTGACCGTGTTATGGTGTACCGGTTACCGCGCGGACTACGACTTCATCGAAGTGCAGCCCCGCGAAAAGGCGTTCGATGAGCGCGGCCGGCCGCGGCACAGGCGCGGGGTGGTGCCCGGCTGCCCGGGGCTGTTTTTCGTCGGGCTGCGTTTCCAATCCATCGTCGCCTCCCACAACATCTACGGCTGCGGCCACGACGCGGCCTACATCGCCGGACAGATCGCACAGCGGTTGGAGGGGTAGGGGGGCAAGGCGCAAACAAACACGACTGCTCAGACAGGGCAAGGGGGGTAAACAGGGCAAGTTAAAAAGCTCGGTAGTGGTTGCAAGTAAGTGTCAGGGGTTACGCAGTTCATGCCTGCTGTTGCCTGTGTCATTCGACCGGGGACGGGGGACGGGGCGACCGGCTGTTGCTTGCGTCATTCTGAGCGACAGCGAAGAATCTCAGCGATGGTGGGGGGGAGATGGAAGTGGATGACGGGGGACGGACGACCGGGGACGGGGGACGGTTGTTCGGCGCGTGGTTATTGGTGGTCGGGGCGACCGGCCGGTC
>JALUWE010000377.1 GCA_027019845.1 Anaerolineales bacterium
CTTCCTGCCCGTCGATCTCGGCCACCCGGTCGCTGCCCTGTAAACCGGCTTTTTCTGCCGGGCTGCCAGGCAGCACGTCGATCACCAGCACGCCGTGCTGGGAGGCATCCAGCTTCATGGCCTCGGCCAGTTCGGAGGACAGGGTGCGCCCCCTGATGCCGATCCAGGGGTGTTCGTAGACGCCTTTTTCGATCAGTTCCGGCACCACATTCTGCACGATGACCGAGGGGATCACGAACCCGATGCCCGCGTTGGCGCGCACCGGCGACTCGATGGCGGTTGTGACCCCGATCAGCCGCCCGTAGATGTCCACCAACACCCCGCCCGAGTTACCGGGGTTGATCGCCGCGTCGGTCTGGATCACGTCCGGGATGGTGTAGATGCCGCCCTGGCGTTGGCCGCCCTGTACCGGCAGGCTGCGGCCCAGCGCGCTGATCACGCCCACCGTCATCGACTCCTGCAAACCAAAGGGGTTGCCGATGGCGATGGCGATCTGCCCGACTTTCACCTGGGTGGAGTCGGCCAGTTGAACGGGTTGCAGTTTCTCCGCGGGTACATCCACGCGCAAAACGGCCAGGTCGCTGTTCGGGTCCGCGCCCACTAACTCGGCCTCCACGGTGTCGCCGTTGGCAAAGGTTACTTCGATCTGGTCCGCGCCCGCGACCACGTGGTTGTTGGTGACGATGTGCCCCTCCGTGTCCCACACGAAGCCGGAGCCGCTGCCTTCCTGCCGGAAGTCCTGCGGAGGTTCGCTCTGCTCCGGGTGGAAGGGGAAGCCAAAGAAGGGTGAGGAGAATGGGTCTTGCGGCAGGGCGGGCAACTCGACCGGTACGGTTCTTACCACCTGGATGTGAACGACCGAGGGGCTGACCTGCTGGTAGACCTGCTCGTAGGCCGCCTGGAGTGTTTCCAGAGGGTTGTCGCCCTCCAGCAGGGGGGCAGGCCGGGATTTGACTCCGTTGGCTGTGGCCGCGATTTGATCCGCTGCCTGATCGATCACGGCCCTTGCCTGGCGTGTGATCGGCACACATGCGCTCAAAAACAATGCAAGGATGGTCAAAAGGATGAGGGGTTTGATGAAATGCAGCTTCTTCTTCATCATCATCTCTCCTTGAGTACTGGCTCGTTCCTGGCTTCGACTGGTGTTGAGTGCTGCTCAGCACAGGTTCATCGAAACACACGTCGCAACATACGTCGCTTTGGTTTCGGTACGCTTCTCCTGCGGCTGCCGTTTCGGCTTCGTTATCACGCCGCGCAACGTCCGCTCAGGATGTAGCTGCTCGACCGAAAGCGTCTAGGTAGCGGTTTTGGAGTAAGTGGCGGCGGGGCAGGTTCTAACATGCGTCACTTACCTGCGCAGTGATGAACTCAAGGACGCCTTTGGTGTCACTACAAGCACCTGCGTAATCGCTGCCGGAATGACATACAACCCCCGTCATTCTGAGGGAGCGCAGCGACCGAAGAATCCGGAGCGCAGCGACCGAAGAATCCGGAGCGCAGCGACCGTCGGGGCGACCGGCCGGTCGCCCCGACCACCAATAACCACGCCCCGAACAACCGTCCCCGGTCATCCGTCCCCCGTCATTCTGAGGGAGCGCAACGACCGAAGAATCTCCCCCCACCATCATCGAGATTCTTCGCTGTCGCTCAGAATGACACAGGAAACAGCTAGCCGCTCAGAATGACATGAGCAACAGCAGGCATGAACTGCGTAACTCCTGCCACTTACTTTACAACCACTACCAGCGTCTACACTGCGAATGGACACAGTGCGGCGCTCACCCGGCAGGCTCGCGCCGCCGCCATTTACTCCGTGAGCACCCCCGATTGTAGACCGCGATTGTCAGAAGAACGTCTGAATCAGGTTAGAGGATGCTAAGATGTCAGATACGCTGCGGCTTTTTCCACGTCTTTTTCCTCCCCCACGACCCTGACCACATCACC
>JALUWE010000378.1 GCA_027019845.1 Anaerolineales bacterium
GCTCAGTGCATGGCTCAGGGCAAGCCCGTTGGTCGCTCAGAAGGACACAGGCACCAGCAGGCATAAAGTGCGTAAGTACTGTTATTTGACAGCACTTACGCAGTTGGGACCTCACAGGTCTACTACCACACGATGCAGGAAGATTTGACCCAAAATAGATTGCATCCTGGCATCTCCAGGCGCTTTGAGACCTGTGAGGTCCGGGTGTTACTTTTCAAGTGCGTAAGTCCTATCAAGAATCGATGTAAAGTTCGCGGTTTTTGAACGCTGCCAGCGCCAGCACCACCGCGTGTTGGTAGAGCGCGGTACGGTCGATCACCCCGTCGGTGAGCAGGCCGATGGCGCCGGCGTTCTGTTTGGAGTTGTGGCTTTGGAAGACCACGTCGTCCGCGTAGCCCAGTTCGTGCCCCTGGCGCACCAGCCGCGCCACCGCGGGGGGTAGGAAAAACGTGCCGGTGCGGGCTTCGCCTACGAGGTCTTTCCCCGCGATGTGTACCCAGGCGAACGCGGCCATGCCTTCGGGCGTGTCTTCGATGCCGCCTTCGATTCCGACCCAGAAATCCGCTTCGGGGCGGCGCTGCCGCGCGCGGGCAGCCCGGTTGCGCGCCCCGCGGCGGGTCTCGGCGTCCGAGCGGGGCTGGTCACTCACTCCGGAGGGAACGGCGATCCCCTCGAAGCGGTACCCCGGCCCGAACAGGGCGGTGAACCCTCGCCGCGCCGCTTCGATTTTGACCGGGTTGGTGGAGGCGATGATGACGGTGGGCATGGGGGGGGATTGGGGATAGGGATTGGGATAGGGATAGGGATAGGGATAGGGATTGGGATTGGGATGGCATCCTGAGCGGAGGGCAGACGAAGTCTGCTCGTAGTCGAAGGATGGGGGTTGGGTAATTGGGTAATTGGGTAATTACATCCTGAGCGGAGGGCAGACGAAGTCTGCTCGTAGTCGAAGGATGGGTAATTACGCTTTACGATTTACGCTTCCCAAAACCATATCACACAATTCGCGCACCGCGCCGTGGCCGCCTTTGCGGGTCAGCACGATGTCGGCCTGGGCCAGGGCGGCGGGGTGCGCGTCCGCAGGGACGACCGCGCAGCCGACCAGCGGGAAGCAAGGCAGGTCGTTGACGTCGTTGCCCACGTAAACGGTGTTTTGGGGGGCGACGCCGCGTTCGGCCAGGATGTTGGGCAGGGCTTCCCCTTTTTTCCCGACGCCGTGCAGGTAGGGCAGGCCGAGTTTGCGGCAGCGGGCGGCCACCACCGGGTTGGGTTCGGTGGAGAGCACGAACATCTCGATCCCGGCTTTCTGCAACATCTCGATCCCCATGCCGTCGCCGCGGTGTACCCGCACGGATTCGATGCCGTTTTGGTCCACGTAGGCGGTGTTGTCGGTCATCACCCCGTCGAAATCGAATATGACCAACGCAATCTTCTCCGGCAAGGGTCGTTTATGCGGCGCGGGGTGCGACGTGCGAGGTGCGACGATACGGAGTTCGGGGTCTTTGAGCCGCCATTCGGCACGCTCCCAGTCCAGCGGGGTGTCCAGGTCGACGGTGTAGCGCGGGTCGATGTGCAGGGGGTAAATGACCGCGCCGCTCATCGAGCCGTCCAGAATGACCTGGGCACGGATGGCGTCGATGTGGCCGGTTTGCCAGTAGGTGGGGGGGAGTTTCTGGCGGGGCTGGTTGTAGGCCTCGGGGATGTCGGCGTCCAACAGGGGTTGCATCGGGCCGCCCTCCGCGGGGACGCGCCACATTTTGTACGGGTTTTGGCCGGAGGGCACCACCCCGCGCACCGAGGTGGCCTGCGGGTGGGCCGTCAGGATGCGGACGGCTTCGTCCACCATGCCGGGCGGGCGGAAGGGGCTGGTGGGGCGCAGTTGGATGACGATGTCGGGGTGGTAGTTCTCGTGTTCGGCCAGCCAGTGCAGCGCGTGCTGGAACACGGGCAGGTCGGTGGTGTGGTCCTGGGCCAGTTCTGGGGGGCGCAAGAAGGGGGTCTCTGCGCCGTAGGCGCGCGCAGTCTCGGCGATCTCTTCGTCGTCGGTGGAGACGACCACGCGCGGGCGGCATCCGGCCTGCAACCCGGCCGCGATGCTGTAGGCGATCAGCGGGTGGCCGCCAAGGGGTTTGATGTTTTTGCGCGGGATGGATTTGGAGCCGCCGCGCGCGGGGATGAGGGCGAGGAGTTCGAGTTTCAAGCTTGTCCTGAGCCATGCATTGAGCCGAAGGGGCTTGGGTTTTGGTGTGAGTTTTGAATTCCCCATTCCTGATTCCCGTACCATCGATCGATCTCAGGCAGCCACGGTATCCGCGGGTGGAACAGCAGATGCCAGCCGGCGCGCGCTCAGGAAACGGGCAAAATCCAGTATCTCTTCGCCGGTTTTCTGCGGTAGCCGCGCCACGATCTGCGCCAGTTGTTCTTCTAACGGGACTTCGCGTTTGGTTTCGGCCTGCCAGACCACGATGAATTGGTCGGCCGGGAGCGCGCACAAGGCAATCGTTTCACCATGTTCGTTGATGAACTCGACTTCGTAGACGTTTTCAGTATGCGCAAGTACGATTGCCCCTCGCATTCCGGCGCGCAATCCTTTTTCAGGAACGTCCACAAGCAATTCTACCGTGTCGAAAAGTTTTGGCGTCATCTTTGGCCTCTCTTCACTAAGATCGTAATCAAGTGAGCCTCATCATCGGTTTGAGCGGGAATCAGCCAGCCAGTGCGAACGATAGCCTGCTGACCAGTTGGACCGGTGATAAGTAAATCCACACTTTTTTTCTACCACGCGGTCCAGCCGCCGTCTACCACCAGGTTTGCGCCGGTCATGTAGCTGGATGCGTCGGAGGCCAGGAAGAGCAACGCGCCGTTCATTTCGTGCTGCTCGGCCATGCGTCCCAGCACAGTGCGGTAGCTGTAGGCTTTGGTGAATTCTTCGTCGTGGTGGTTGTACACGCCGCCGGGGGTGAGGGCGTTGCAGCGGATGTCGGTGCCGGCGTAGTAGGTGGCGATGTAACGGGTCAGGCCGAGCACGCCAGCTTTGGTGACGGAGTAGAAGACGGGTTTGTAGCGCGGCGGCTGGCCGGGGCGTTGGTAGATGCGCTGGTCGGGGCCGACCAGGCCGTAGGTGGAGCAGATGTTGATGATGCTGCCGCGGCCCTGGGGTTTCATCACCCGCGCCGCGGCCTGGCAGGCCAGGAACATGCCGGTCAGGTTGACGTTGAGGGCCTGGTTCCACTGTTCGAGCGGGTAGGTCTCGAAGGCGTTGGCGCGGTGTTCGGCGGCGTGGTCGGGGTCGAATTTGGGGTCGAGGGCGGCGGAGTTGACCAGGATGTCGAGGCGGCCCCATTGCCGGGTGGTGGTGTCCACCATGAGGGCAACGGAATCCGGATCGGTCACGTCGACGGCCACGCCGCGGGCGCGGTACCCTGATTGGGACAGCTCCCGCGCCCCATCAACCGCGGCCTGCCCGTCAAGGTCGGCGATCAGCACGTGCGCACCGGCTTCGGCCAGGGTTTTGGCGAACTGGCGCCCGAGCAGGCCTGCGCCGCCGGTCACAATGGCGACGCGGCCGGTCAGGTCGAAGAGGTCTTGGATGGGGGGCATGGGGGGTGGGGATTGGTAATGACCCAATTACTCAATTACTCAATTACAGTACTTACGCAGTTGAGACCTCACAGGTCTACCACCACACGATGCAGGAAAATTTTATCCAAAATCGATTGCATCCGGGCATCTCCAGGCGCTTGGAGACCTGTGAGGTCTGAGTACGACTTTTCAAGTGCGTAACTCCTGTCAATTACTCAATTACGCATCAGGAAGTCACGGTTTCGATTGCGGCTGAAATTCCTTGAACGCGCCCATTATCCCTGCTGTTCCAGAAGCCGTCGGGGAGCAGGTAGCCGCGCTCTTCGAGGTATTTGACGATGATGTGGGCGTTTTCTTCGGGGGTGTGGTCGACAGTGTTGAGGGTCAGTTCGGGGTTGATGGGTTCTTCGTAGGGGTCGTCGATGCCGGTGAAGCCTTTGATCTCGCCACGGCGGGCTTTGGCATACAGGCCTTTGATGTCGCGCGCTTCGCAGACCTCGAGGGGGGTGTTGACGTAGATTTCGATGAAGTTTTCGCCGACCATTTTGCGAGCTTCGTTGCGGGTTTTGCGGTAGGGGCTGATGGCCGCGCAGATCACCGCGCCGCCGTGGCGGGCGATCTCACCGGCTACGAAGCCGATGCGCAGGATGTTGGTGTCGCGGTCTTCTTTGCTGAAGCCGAGGCCTTTGGAGAGATGGGTGCGCACCACGTCGCCGTCGAGCACGGTCAGGCTGCGGCCGCGCTCCAGCAGCAGGGAGGTGAGCACTTCCGCGGTGGTGGATTTGCCGGAGCCGGACAGGCCGGTGAACCAGATGACGAAGCCCTGTTTGTGCCGCGGGGGGTGTCGCTGCATGAGGATTTCCGCGGTCTCGCGGCGGGTGAACCATTCGGGCAGCAGTTTGCCTTTGGCCAGGTAGTCTTCTCGCACCTGGGTGCCGGAGATGGAGAGAATTTTGGCGTTCTTGGGGGCTTTGTCCGCTTCGACATAGCGGTCTTCATCGGGCAGGTAGGCCAGGGCTTTGAAGGGCACCATTTTGACGCCGATTTCTTCTTCGTACTGCTTCATAAACTCCTGGGCTTCGTAAGGGCCGTAAAAGGGTTTACCCTGGCTGTCCACGCCCGGGCCGGCGTGGTCGCGTCCGACGACAAAATGGTTGGCGCCATGGTTGCGGCGGATGATGGCGTGCCACAGGGCCTCGCGCGGGCCGGCCATGCGCATGGCGAGCGGCAGCAGGCTCAGCAGGGTTTTGCTGTGGTCGTAGTAGTTTTCGTACAGGGCTTTGTAGACGCGCACGCGGGTGTAGTAGTCCACGTCTCCCGGCTTGGTCATGCCGACCACGGGGTGAATGAGCAGGCTGCCACCCACTTCTTCGGCGGCGCGCTTGGTCAGTTCTTCGTGGATGCGGTGCATGGGGTTACGGGTCTGGAAGGCGACCACGTCGGGGTTGCCCATTTTTTCCAGGATGGCGCGCACCTGGGCCGGGGTGTGCCGCAGCTCGACGAAGTCGTGATATTTGGGCAAGTTGAGCACTTTGAGTTCGCCCGAGATGCAAAAGTCGCCCCAGCGGATCATTTCCGAGACCATCGGGTGGCGGTGATCGGTGGTGGAGTAGACCAGGCGGGCTTCCATGTTGGGGTCCCAGCGGTAAAACTCTTCGATGCGCATGATGGCGATCAGGTTGTTGCGCGAGTCTCGCAGGGCCAGCCACTCGGAACGGGTAGGGATTTCATCCCGGTTGATGGTCAGGGTGATCGGGATAGGGAAGAGTGTGCCGTCGGCCAACCGCATTTCGGTCAGAACGCGCATGTAGTCGGCGCGTCCCATGAAGCGGTCGAGGGGGGAGAATCCGCCAGTAGCCAGCAGTTCCAGATCACACAGGGCGCGTTGCGAAATCTGGAGGGAGGGATACAGGCTGGATTCGGCAATCAATTGTTCGCGTTCTTCACCCGTAACGAGCAGATTGACCAGTTTTCCCCCGTAAGGGCTGATTAGTTTTCCTTTTTTGGACATTCGAAATACTCCTTTTACGTAAAGACTGGCATTCGAGGAATGCCAGTGGTTCTTCGGGTTTGTGTATTTTTGCCAAGACTTTGTGAATTGTAACACAATCTAGCTGTTTTCAGGCTGCCTGACAATCAAAACAGGGCAGCGAATATGGTTGACAACCTGCTGGGTGATGTTACCCAGAATCCAGTTGCGCAGCCGCTGGTGAGGAGCGGCAGCCCCGATGACGACCAGATTGTAATGACCCGCCTCGGCCTCTCTGAGAATTTCATCGGTCACGTCTCCGTGGCGCAGTTCGAGTTGCGCATCAATCTCGAGGTCGCTCAGAGACCTGGCAACGTTGCGCAGGTGTTGGGATATGCGCGATTGAGACTGTAAAAGTTCGGGGAGCGTCTCCTCGATTCCATCCAGGCCGGTGTACATGCTGGGGACCGGATTGGTAACGTGCAAAACGGTGATGTGCGCTTTTGCCGTCTTCGCCAGTCTGGCGCCCAATTCGATAGCGGGTTCGGCATATTCTAAGCCGCCGGTGCAAATCAAAACACGTTTCAAAGCAGGCCGATCTTCCTTGACAATCAGTACAGGAATGGAAGACTGTCTGGCAATTTCGCGCCCGATCTTACCTCCGATTCGCTTTCGCAGGCGGATGGCACGGCGTGCCTTAAGTACTACCATGTCATACTGTCCGGTTTGGATCTCCTTCAAAATAGCTTTCGTGGGCTTTTCCCGGCGAATTTTGGTTGTCACCGGTATCCCGGCGAGGGCTTCTTTCGTCTGGTCTAGCGTGGCCTCTGCTGCGGCGCGGTCTTTTTTCTCGCTCGCAAACAAAAGGGTGATCGATGCGCCGGTAAGACGGGCGATCAGAGCGCCAAATCGAACGGCTGGGCCAGAATAAGGCATGTTCTTGACAAAAAGCAAAATGTTCATTCTCCCACTCCCGGGCTAGAAACGAACGCCCCCCTTACTGACCAATTCGACAATCATCATAATCGCTCCCAAAAAGGGTAAAAAAGAAAACACAAATCGAATACGAGGGCCAACGAAAAAGCGGGTGGAAACTGCACCGATTTGCGCGCCCAGGGCTGCGCCGGTTTGCATCACCAGCGCCATGAGAATGTCCACGTTACCCTTGAGCGCGTGGGTGATGGTGCCGAATCCCGCGGAGATCACGATCTCGAACAAATCCGTGCCGATGGCTACGTGGGTGGGGATACCCAACACGTAGACCAACAGCGGCATACGAATAAAGCCGCCCCCTACTCCCAGCGTACCGGCCAGCAGCCCGGTGATCAAACCCACCCCCAGCACCGGCCAGATCGAAATGGATTGAATTCCCGAAGCCGGTAGGGAGACGTAAGGAGGCAGCCGAATGCCCTGCATTTGCCGGTGAAAGCCTTTGAAGCCAAGCGCGTCTTTGACCGGCAGGTGCTCGGTGCGCCTCATCCGCAAAGCCCGCAGGCTCTCCCACGCCGTAAAAACACCGATCAGTAACAAGATGACCACATAAACGCTTTTGATGACCACATCGACAGCCCCCACATCCTTTAGCGCTTCGATCACCCTGGCGCCTATCTCCACCCCCACGACGGTCCCAGCCACCATCACAACCCCCAGCTTGATGTCGATGTGCCCCAGGGCGCGGTGCCGGCGGGCTGCCACGATGGATTTGCCCGTCATGTGCGCCAGATCGGTGCCCACCACGAAATTGGTCGGCACTCCCAAAAGAATCATCATCGGCCCGGCGATGAACCCGCCTCCCACGCCGAAAAAGCCGCCCAAAACCCCTACAAAAAACCCAACCGCGGCCAGCAAAAAGGGGTTGATGGTTACGCCTGCAACTGGAAACTCCATAACTCAATCCTCGTGAAAACGCTCTAGCTTGATCTGATCGAGCAAAAAGGAGGTCACAAAATCCAACAAAACCCCTTGCGCCAGAATGAGCAACAACCCTAAAAAAGCATAAAGCAACAAATTATCATCGAACAAGCCGGTGAGGAAGTCGTTGAGAAAACGCAGTACCACCAAAAAGTAAAAAACAATCAAAATGCCGTACACGCCTATCTCAATGAGGAAATTACGCAAAAGTCGGCGCGTACTCGTCTCGGGGGAGTTCGATCTTTCAGACACCTTTGCCTCCAGGATCGTAAAATAATTGCTGCCCTTCCGTGGAGAAGGATTATAATACCTGTCTTCCAGTGAGTTGGGATGGGTGAGCAGGTATACAGGTAGGCAGGTAGACAGGTAGACAGGTAGACAGGTAAAAAAGCGTAGAACACGCCTGACACGGGAACACCTGATCCTGACACCCGCCCCCCAGCGAGGCGATTGAGTTTTGTCGAAAAAAGTTTCCAACCTTATCTTCGCGCTGATTTTGGGGCTGTACGTGTTTTACGCCGCCCGCTTCATCGAGCGCACCAGTTTCATCATCGAGGGCGAGCGCTATTTCGTGCTGTTCGACGACGCCATGATCTCCATGCGCTACGCCAAAAATCTGGCCGGGGGCCACGGGCTGGTGTGGAATCCGGGCGGCGAGCGGGTGGAGGGCTTCACCAACCCGCTTTGGGTCGGGATCATGGCGCTGGTTCACCTGCTGCCCTTGCCGCTCTCCAGGATGAGCCTGCCCGTTCAGGTGTTGGGCGCGGCCATGCTGCTCGGCAACCTGTTCTTCGTCAGAAAAACGGTGCAAGAACTGACCGACGACGCGTTGCTGCCGCTGCTGGCCGTTTTTTTGACCGCCTTTTACTTCTCCCTCAACAACTGGACTCTGCAAGGCATGGAAGTCGGCTTCATCACCCTGCTGCTGACTGCCTCGCTGTGGCTGGTGCTCCGCAACCTGAACCGCCAGACCTTCAGCCCCTGGCCCTACGCGCTGCTGGGAGTGGCGACCTGGGTGCGGATGGACGCGCTGGTTCCGTTTCTGGCGATTCTGCTCTACCTCGTGATTTTCGATCCCCGCCATCTGCGCCAGCACCTGCGCTGGGGCGGCGGGCTTTTCGTTGCTTTTCTCGCCTCGCAAACCATCGCCCGGCTGGCCTACTACGGCGAACCGCTGCCCAACACCTACTACCTCAAAATGCAGGGCTACGCGCTGCTCACCCGCCTCAAACGCGGCCTGACCGTCTACGCCCAATTCATCTGGACCATGAACTGGGCGCTGTACGTGATCCCCTTCCTGATCCTGCTCCTCAAACCCAACCGCGGCACGGGGTTGCTGATTTTCATCTTCCTGGCCCTGTCCGCGTACAGCGTTTACGTGGGCGGAGACGCCTGGGAGCACAAAGGCGGGGCCAATCGCTTCATCTCCAGCGCGATGCCCGCTTTTTTCACCGCTTTCGTGCTTTCCCTG
>JALUWE010000379.1 GCA_027019845.1 Anaerolineales bacterium
CTCTGGACGCCGCGCTGGCCCTCGAACAGGACGCCTGGGAGCGCTACGACTACGGCAACTTCCGCGGCGACTTCCTCACCTCCCCCGAAGCGCGCGCCCTGCTGGCCTACATCCAGACCGACCTCGACCGTTTCTACCCCGACGGCTTCCCGGACGCCGGGCAGATTCTCGCCCAAAACCGCCTCACGCCCCCCATCTGGTTGCCGCCCCAACCGGTGTGGACGCTCGTCCAATTCGGCCTGGTGGACCTGATCAACCAGCAGGGAATCCAAATCCAGGACCGCGCTCCCATCCGCCTGCTGGATTTCGACATTCTGCCCCTCCCCGCGGAACTGGACGGCGACCCCGGCCCCGAATGGCTGCTCGAGACCCGATCGGAGCGCTACAACCTGACGGGGTGGTTTCCGGTCGAGCGCACCGCGGAAGGCCTGTACCGCCGCATCCCCAACGGTCTGCGCGCCGAAAACCGGGTGCGCGGGGAAACCCTCACCTGGACGCTCACCCCCGACCTGAACCGCGACGGCCTGCCGGATGTGGCCGCCCAATTGGACGCCGCGGCCCTCGGCACCGGCTTCGGCTACCTGCGCGTGTACGGCCGCGTGGCAGAAGGCATCCGGCTGCTCGACGAAATCCAGACCGCGCCAGGGGAACAGATCGAGATCGGGGACCACGATTCCGACGGCCTGGCTGAAATCCAGCACACCCGGCCGCGTTCGCTCAACTTCGATTGCCAGTGGACGCAGATCGACCGCTATCGCTGGGAGGGGGAAACGCCGCGTTTTGTCACCCTTCAGGAACAGCCGCCGGACACACCGCTCTGCCAGGCCGCCCAGGCCCTCTCGCCTATCGCGCCGCTGCCCCCCGCCGCACGCGCCCAACTGCTCGAAAGCGCCATTCCCGCGCTTCCTGCCGCCTCCCCTGACTATCTTGCGCTGCTCTACGTGCATCTTGCCATGGCCTATGCCGCGCAGGGATGGGACGCGCAGGCTGCCCAAACGTTGGACGCCCTCGAACGCCTGCCGCAGGATGCGTTTGTGGCCCAGGCGAGAGCGCTGTGGGAACAGGCCGGGCGTTCACCCCTGGCGCTGTGCTACGCGCTGTCCGATGCCGCGGCGCGCGGGGAACCGGAAAACACCGCCCTGGCCGTGTACCTGACCCCTGCCGCGCTGTTTCGCGCCTATGGCAGCGCGCAAAAGAGCTACGCCGCGCTGGTCTGCCCGCTGGAGATGGTGGTGGGAGAACGGCTGGGCCGTGTCCGGATCCCCGCGGGGGAGCGCGATCCGGTCGGGGCGCTGGCCGCGCGGGGCTACCGGCTGGCGTTCCCGCTGCGTTTGGACGTGGACGGCGGCCCGTCCGGGGAGTGGTTCGCGCTGGCGGAACTGGAACGGCCGCGGCTGTTGCTGTTGGAGATGGGAGAGGATGGCTGGCGCGCCGGGTGGCTGGTGGCGTTCGCCGCCCCTCTTGCTGATCTGCGCATAGCCAATTACGGGGGCTACGGGGACCACGGAGACGAAGCCGGGGAACCAGGCGGCCTGCTGGTGCTGGCGACGTTTGACGAGAGCACGCCCGTCAGCGCGTACCCGGATTGTTGGGCCCAGGCCGCGGCTGTGGTCAGCCGGTTGGTCTTGCTGGCGCGCACCGGTCAGGGCTACCGTGCCGAACGGGAGACCATCCTGTGCGGCTCGCCGCCCGATCTACAAGGCCTGGCTGCCGAGGGGGTGGAGGCTCTGTTCCCCCCGCCTCCCGCCCGGCCCACTCTCGACCAGGCGCGGGCGTTTTACCGCTATTTGAGCCGCCTGGAGGCGCAGTTGTTGCGGGCAGAGGCGTTGGAGACGCTGCGGCTTGAATTCGAGGAGATAGCAAAGGAAATCCCCCCCGACCACCCTGATCGGGAAGCGGTCGTGCCGCGTTTGCTGTACGCC
>JALUWE010000380.1 GCA_027019845.1 Anaerolineales bacterium
GTGGCAGGTCCCCCGGCAGCAGGCCGATCCCCGGCTGCGGGCCGCGCTGGAAGCCTGGGGACGGGAGATCGGGGCGGAGAGGCTGCACGCGCGGCTGTCCCGCCTCGATCCGGGGGCCGCGGCCGGCATCGAGCCGCGCAACCTGCGCCGCACGGTGCGCGCTCTGGAGGTGATCTTCCGCACCGGTCAACGCTTCTCCGCACAGCGGCGCAAGTCCCGGCCGCGTTACCGCATCCTGCAACTCGGCCTGACCCGGCCGCGGCCCGAGCTGTACGCCCGCATTGATGCGCGCATCGAGCACATGCTGGCCGCGGGGTGGGTGGACGAGGTGCGCGGGCTGCTGGCGCGTGGCTATTCGCCCGATCTGCCCGCTATGTCCGCCATCGGCTACCGCGAGCTGGTGCGATACCTGCACGGCGAGATTTCGCTGGAGGAAGCGGTGCGCCTGATCAAACGCAACACGCGGCAGTTCGTGCGCCGTCAGGCCAACTGGTTCAAGGCCGATGACCCGCAAATTCGCTGGTTCGAAGTGACGGATGATTGTGTGGAACAGCTCGAACAGGCGGTGAAAGATTTCTTGAAAGTAACTTGATTGACATTCTACACTGCTAATCGTATACTGGATACAAGCGTATTTTGTAACCACCCATGCTCAACGGATCGAAATGGTAGACTTCGGGTAACTGCTCAGGTACGTCATGGCGAAGCGGCGTTTTCCCGCTGAAGCAATCCTATCGTCGTAGGAGACTGCTCCGTCGCAAAAAACGCTCCTCGCAGGACATTTCCCTGGTTTCCTGGTTGTATTGCCCCTGTGTGAAAGGAGAAAAGAAAATGGATGACTTTCCCTGGCGAAAACACTATGACAAAGGTGTGCCGTATACCATCGATTACCCGCCCGTGCCGCTGTTTTACTTTCTCGAAAAAATGGCGAAGGAGCACCCTGAATACGTCTGCACGATTTTCAAAGGCGCCAGGATCACCTATGGGGAGATGAACGACATCGTGGACCGGCTGGCTGCCGGGCTTGCCAAACTCGGTGTCGAGAAGGGCGACCGGGTGGGGATTTTCATCCCCAACACGCCCCAGTTCGTGATGGCGTATTACGCGGTGCTCAAGCTGGGCGGTGTGGTGGTGGCCACCAACCCGCTGTATAGCGAGCGCGAGATCGAGCATCAGGCCAACGATTCCGGCATGAAGCTGATGATCGTGATGAGCAATTTTTACAACAAGGTCAAAAACGTGCAGCCCAAGACCGGGATCGAAAAGATTGTGGTGACCAACATCAAGGAGACGCTGCCGCCCTTCATGGGCTTCCTGTTCACCCTGTTGCGCGAGAAAAAGGACGGCTTCCGCGTCACGCTGGGGGAGGGCGACGTGTGGATGAAAGACCTGATCGCCCAGAACCGGCCCGAAGACCGCCCGCAGGTGGATGTGCAGCCCGATGATCTGGCCGTGTTCCAGTACAGCGGTGGCACGACCGGCGTCCCCAAAGCGGCTATGGCCATGCACCGCAATCTGGTGGCCAACACCTTGCAGATCAAGCACTGGTTCGTGAACGTGGAGGATGGCAAAGAAGTGCTCTTGATGGCGATCCCGCTCTATCACGTGTACGGCATGGTGGCTGGGATGAATCTGGCGATGTCGATCGGCGCCTCGCTGGTGATGGTGCCCAACCCGCGCGACATCCCCGATGTGTTGGAAAACATCCAGAAATACGGCGCAACCCTGTTCCCGGCGGTGCCCGCGCTGTACAACGCCATCAACAACCACCCCGATGTGATCGCCGGGAAGTACGATCTGAGTTCGATCAAGGCCTGCATTTCCGGCTCTGCGCCGCTGCTACGCGAGACCAAAGAACGTTTCGAGGCCCTGACCGGCGGCAAAGTGTTCGAGGGCTACGGCATGTCGGAAGCCCCGACA
>JALUWE010000381.1 GCA_027019845.1 Anaerolineales bacterium
CGCCGTGCCGCCTCTCGCCTCCCGCGCGGCCCGTTACCAGATCGCCCGCTTTTGCGACTGGGAACCCCCCAAATCCGGCCAATACCGCTACCGCCTGACCCCTTCCAGCCTGGCCCGCGCCGCAGAACAAGGCCTGCGCGTCGAACACCTGATCGCCCTGCTCGCCCGCCACACCGGCGGCATCCCCCCCAACCTCACCAAAGCCCTCAAAGACTGGCAAAAACACGGCACCGCGGCCCGCGTAGAACAGCTTTCCGTGCTGCGCCTTAGCTCACCCGAGGCCCTGCAGGCCCTGCGCGCCTCCCGCGCCGCCCGCTTCCTGGCCGGCCCCCTCGGCCCAACCGCGGTCGCCCTCAAACCCGGCGCAGAGCACAAAGTCCTGGCCGCGCTGATGGAAATGGGGTATCTGGGAGAAATCGTGGACAACGAGAGCCGCGAGGGATAGGAAACCCCCAAGCCCGGATTCGTAGGTATAATGTGCGGGAAGCCAGGCAGGTAGGCAAGTCAGACAAATCAGACAAGTTAGACAAGTTAGACAAGTTAGACAAGTTAGACAAATCAGACAAATCAGACAAATCAGACAAATCAGACAGGCCTGAACCCTGAAAACTGATCCCTGAACACTGAACACTGACCACTGACCACTGAAAACTGAACACTGACCCCTGACCCCCATGTCCCTCCAAGACGCCAAAGCCCGCTGGGAAGCCGAAACGCTGACCCCCGCGCTCCAACGCTTCCCCGAACGCAAACCCGAATTTAGAACCTCCTCCCTGCCCATGCCGCGGCTGCTGGTCCCCCAAGACCCGGACCCGGACTACGAAGAGAAACTGGGCTTTCCGGGCGAATACCCCTACACGCGTGGGGTACAGCCCACCATGTACCGCGGCCGCCTGTGGACCATGCGCCAGTACGCGGGATACGCCAGCGCGGAGGAGTCCAACGCCCGCTACCGCTACCTGCTCGCTCAGGGGCAGAGCGGCCTGTCCGTGGCCTTCGACCTGCCCACCCAGATCGGCTACGACGCAGACGACCCGCTGGCCCAAGGCGAAGTCGGCAAAGTGGGAGTCTCGATCTCCTCCCTGGAAGACATGGAAACCCTGCTCCGCGGCATCCCGCTCGACAAAGTGTCCACCAGCATGACCATCAACGCGCCGGCGGCCATCTTGCTGGCGATGTACATCGCGGTGGGCAAACGCCAGGGCGTCGAACCCCGCCGGTTGCGCGGCACGGTACAGAACGACATCCTCAAAGAATACATCGCCCGCGGCACCTACATCTTCCCCCCCGCGCCCTCCATGCGCCTGATCACCGACCTGTTCCGCTACTGCCAGGCCGAGGTGCCGCGCTGGAACACCATCAGCATCTCCGGCTACCACATCCGGGAGGCCGGTTCCACCGCGGTGCAGGAGGTCGGCTTTACGCTGGCAAACGGCATCGCCTACGTGCAGGCCGCCATCCAGGCCGGGCTGGAAGTGGACGGCTTCGCGCAGCAGCTCTCTTTCTTCTTCAACGCGCACAACAATTTTCTGGAAGAGATCGCCAAATTCCGCGCCGCGCGGCGGCTGTGGGCGCGCATCATGCGCCACCGCTTCCAGGCCCAGAACCCCAAATCCTGGCGTTTGCGCTTCCACACCCAGACGGGCGGCAGCACCCTGACCGCGCAGCAGCCCGAAAATAACGTGGTGCGCGTCGCGCTGCAAGCCCTGGCCGCGGTGCTGGGCGGCACCCAATCCCTGCACACCAACAGCATGGACGAAGCCCTGTGGCTGCCCACCGAAAAAGCCGTGCGCGTCGCGTTGCGCACCCAACAGATCATCGCCCACGAATCCGGCGTGGCCGACACCATCGACCCGCTGGCCGGTTCCTACCTGATCGAACACCTGACCGACGAAATCGAACGCCGGGCCGAAGACCTGATCCGCACGATCGACGAGATGGGCGGCGCGCTGGCCGCCATCCAGCACGGCTGGGTGCAGGCGCAAATCCAGGAAGCCGCCTACCAGCAGCAACGCGCCCTGGAAAGCGGCCAGCAGATCGTGGTGGGCCTCAACGCCTACCAGACCGAAGAAGAAATCGAACTGGAGCGGCTGCGGGTGGACCCGGCCATCGAGGCCGGGCAGCGGCAACGCCTGGCCGCGCTGCGCGCCCGCCGGGACAACGCCAGAGTGTCCGAGCTGCGATCACGACTGGAAACCGCAGCCCGCACGACCGAAAACCTGATGCCCCTGTTCATCGAGTGCGTCGAAAACCACGTCACCCTGGGCGAAATCTGCCACACCCTGCGCGGCGTCTGGGGTGAATACCAGCCCGTGACCACGGTGTGAGCCGGGCCACGGGCGTGAATCGGGAATCTTTTCCTTCCGTGTACCATTTTACGCCTTACCGTAGAGCGTAAATCCCATTACCCCCCCATGCTCACCGAACTACGCATCACCAACTTCGCCATCATCGACCGCCTCGAGCTGCAATTCGGGCCGGGGCTGACCACGTTTACAGGCGAAACCGGCGCGGGCAAATCCATCATCTTCGACGCGGTGGAAACGCTGCTCGGTGGCCGGGTGGATAGCACCATGATCCGCACCGCCGCGCCGCGCGCCGTCATCGAAGGTGACTTTCACATCCCCCCTGACATCCGCCAACCGGTCCACCACATCCTGGAGCGCGAAGACCTGCTCGACGACCCGGAGAGCCTCACCCTGGCCCGCGAAATCCGCCGCCAGGGGCGCAACATCGCCCGCATCAACGGTCGCAGCGTAAGCGTCAAATTGCTGCGCGAGCTGGGCGAACACCTGGTGGACATGCACGGCCAATCCGAACATCTCTCTCTGTTGCGCGTCCGCGAACATCTGCGCCTGCTGGACAGCTTCGCAGGCGTGGATCAGCCTCTGGCCGCCTACCGCCAGACCTTTCAGGCCCTGCAGCAGGTGCAGCGCGACCTCGAAACGCTGCGCCAGGCCGAACGCGACGCCGCCCGCCGCGCGGATTTGCTCACCTACCAGATCAACGAAATCGAGGCCGCCCACCTGCAACCCGGCGAAGACGACGAACTCAAACAGGAACGCACCCGCCTGGCAAACGCCGAAACGCTGGCGCGGCTGGCCCGCGAGGCCCTCTTCCTGCTCGACGAGGGCGACCCCGAAAACCCCTCCGCCAGCGACCTGATCGGCCAGATCGTGCAGACGCTCAACCAGCTCGCCCGCACAGACCCCTCCCAGGCCGGGCTGGGTGAGCGCGCCCAATCCTTGTTCGAGACCCTGGCAGATTTCACCCTCGACCTGCGCAATTACGCCGAGCGCATCGAATTCAACCCCCGCAGGCTGGAACAGGTCGAAGAACGCCTTGACCTGATCTTCAACCTGAAACGCAAATACGGCGACAGCATCGAGGACATCCTGGCTTTCGCGGCCCGCGCCCGGCAGGAACTCGACGACATCACCCACGCGGAAGAACGCATCGCCGGGCTTGAAACGCGGGCAGCCGAACTGCTGGCCGAGCTTGCCCGCCGCGGCCAGTCGCTCTCTGCCGCCCGCAAACAGGCCGCAGAACAACTCAGCCGGGCCATTGTGGCCGAACTGGCCGAGTTGCACATGGAGGGCGCGCAATTCGCGGTGGATTTCCAATACCGCCCGGACCCCGAAGGCGTCCCGCTGGAGGACGGGCAAAAAGTCGCCTACGGCCCCCACGGGTTGGAGAGCGTGCAGTTCCTGGTAGCCCCCAATCCCGGCGAGGGCCTCAAACCGCTGCACAAAATCGCCTCCGGCGGCGAAACCTCACGCCTGATGCTGGCCCTCAAGAACGTGCTCGCCCAGGCCGACCGCACGCCGACCCTGATCTTCGACGAAATCGACCAGGGCATCGGCGGGCGCGTGGGCGCGGTGGTGGGGAAAAAGTTGTGGCGGCTTGGGGAGCGGCACCAGGTGCTTTGCGTCACCCATCTGCCGCAACTGGCCGCCTTCGGCAGGCAGCACTACCGCGTCCAAAAAATCGTGCGGCAGGGCCGCACCACCACCCGCGTGGAACGCATGGAGGGGGAGGAACGCCTGCGCGAGCTGGCACAGATGCTGGGAGATGTCAGTGAGGGGACGTTGCAATCCGCACACGAGATTTTGCAGGGGGTGAGGAGCACGATTGCAGCTGCCTGACTCGCAATGACGTCACAGGTATGAAGTGCGTAAGTACTGTCAGTGTTCAGTGTTCAGTTCCCACGAGTTCCCCCAGTTCCCACGAGTTCCCCCAGTTCCCACGAGTTCCCTTCCCCATTCACAATTCACCCCCCCATCCTCCGACTACGAGCGGCTGCGCCGCCCTCCGCTCAGGATGCAATTCATAATTCCTGATTTCCCCCTGCGCGTGTATAATTATCGGTAGCATGGCAAAACTGATACCGGTTTACACATCCTCTGGTGATTTGGGCGCGTACCTGCTCTATCCCTATCTCTTCAATCGTGAGGGAGAGTGGATCGGTTTCGTGACCCAGGACAAAAGCGTGTACACCGTTTTGGGGGTCTATGTCGGCTATCTGGCCGATGGGCCGCGCATACTGCGCAAACGCGGTTATGAGTACGACCGCCCGCGCCTCAAACCACCCCCCGCGCCGAAGCGCTTGCGGGTACCCCCATCTGCACCGCTGGCGCCTCTGATGCCCGAGCTGCAATTCACCGAGGTGGATATTCTCCAGGACGAACCCGACCGCTTGTTGCCCCTCGACAGCACCGAGTTGCTCACAGATTTAGATTGAAAATGCCAAACACCTTTGAAGCCGCGCCCTCACCTGCCACCGGGAAAACCGTTTCCGCCTCCAGAATTTCGATTGCCCAGCTCATGCAGCCGGAACACGCCAACAATCACGGTAACGTGCATGGCGGCTGGATTATGAAACTGATGGATGAGGCCGGCGCGCTGGCCTGCATGCGTCATGCGCAGCAGCGCGTGGTCACCGTGGCCGTAGACCACCTGACCTTCAAGGAACCGATTTTGATCGGCGATCTGGTCACCATCACCGCGGAAGTCAGCTACGTAGGCCGCACCTCGATGGAGGCCGAAGTCCAGGTCATGGCCGAGAACCCGATCACGGGCGTAAAAACCCACACCAACACCGCCTATCTGGTGTACGTCGCGCTCGACGAACGCGGCCGCTCCGTGCCAGTTCCCCCCCTGATCCCCGAAACCGATGCTCAACGGGAACGGATAGAACAGGGCCACCAGCGACAGCAGCAACGCCTGAAACGCCGCTAATATGCCTTCCGAAGAAACCCTCTCCGCGCAAAAACAGAGCGCCGCGCCTCGCCCGGGCGAGGCCGTGATGAGCGAAGCGCCCCCGCGTTCGCTGCGCGAGCTGATCGAACGCGTCTCTGGCCGCCACCTGAAACACATCCGCTACGAGGGGGAATCCGGCATCGTGGATGTACAACCCTTCCCGTTTCTGGCGCTGGTAGGCCAGCAGGAGATGAAGCTGGCACTCATCCTGGCCTTGATCAACCCCCACCTGGGCGGGGTGCTGCTGGTCGGGCCGCGCGGCACAGGCAAAACCACCGCAGTGCGCAGTCTGATCGACCTGCTGCCGGAAGTGCCGCGCAGTTTGTGCTACTACGGATGTATGCCCGAAGACATCGAAACGGGCGGGATGGACGCGGTCTGCCCGGATTGCGCGCAAAAATATGGGCAGGGAGAGCCGCTGGCTGTGATGGATAAGGTACGGCTGATCGAGCTGCCCCTCAATGCCCGGCTGGAAGACGTGATCGGTTCGGTGGACGAACGCGCGGCCGCGGCCAGTCATTTTCGCGTTCGCAAGGGCATCCTCTCCCAGGCGGACCGCAACCTGCTGTATGTGGACGAAGTCAACCTGTTGTCAGACGACATCATTGACGCCATATTGGACGCCGCAGCCCAGGGGCATTACTCCGTTCGTCGCGGCCCGATCGCGGCTACCTACCACTCCCGCTTTGTACTGATCGGCTCGATGAACCCGGAGGAGGGCCAGCTTCGCCCGCAAATCATGGACCGCTTCGGCTTACGGCTGGTGGTGCGCGGTTTGGAGGCGCGGGACGAGCGTCTGGAGGCCTACCGCCGGGTGCGCGCCTATCGTGCCAACCCCCGCCAGACCGTGGCCGAATATCAACTGGAAACCGAAATCGTTCGCCAGGAGATACAGATCGCCCGCGAGCTGTTTCCCGAAGTCGAACTGCCCGACTCCGTCGCCCAGCTTGGGTTGGACCTGATCGACCAACTGGGCATCGACTCGTTGCGCGCCGAGATCACCCTGTTCGAGGCGGCCCGCGCCCACGCGGCTGCCGATGGCCGCACCCAGGTCACCCCTCAAGACTTACGCCAGGTCGCGCCGATGGCCTTGCGCCTGCGCCGCTCCGAATTCATGCGCCAATACTTCGCCAACCAAAAAAACGAGGAAAGCCAGATTTCCGAAATCCTCAATCAAATTATCTCCTAACCAGAATATCGCCGCCAGCACACTCATCATCTCAATTCGGAGGAACACTTCATGAAACTCTTTCGCAAGAAAAAAGAAGAAAACACCCCCGCTATCGTCGATCCAACCACCATCGAGCCGCAAAACGCAGACGAGTACGTCAAGCGTGCCTATGCTTTTCATGCCCGCGGCCAGTACGACAAAGCAGACCAGGACCTGCGACAGGCAATTTCGATGGATGCACATTCCTCCGAAGCCTATTACGCGTTAGGATTGAACCTGAAATCCATGGGGCGCAAAGAGGAAGCAATCCAGGCCTTCCAACAGTCGCTCGATTACATCAGCCAACTCGAAAAAGAGGACACCACACGCGCGCACATGCTCAGCAGGCTGATCAAAGGACACATCAATCAACTGACCAAAGGGGAGTGGGACCTGCGAAGCGAATTCTGGGATTACGAAGGGTGAGGGCGTTCGTATGAGCATATCGCATCGTGAAAGAGTGGAAGCCTGCCTGGCCGGGGAGAAGCCCGACCGGGTGCCGGTCGCGCTCTGGCGGCATTTTCCCGTGGACGACCAGACTCCCGGCGGGCTGGCGGAGGCCGTTTTGGCCTTCCAGCAGCTTTACGATTTCGACTTCATCAAAGTCACCCCAGAGTCCACCTATTCGGTCAAGGACTGGGGCGTGCGGGACGAGTGGCGCGGCGCGGCGGAGGGCACCCGCGCTTACACCTCCCTCCCCATCCAGTCGCCCGACGATTGGGAGCGGCTTACCCCGCTGGCCCCCTACACCGGACGTCTGGCAGACCAGCTCACCGCGCTGCGCGCCATCGTAGAGAGGCTTGGCCCCGACGTGCCGGTCATCGAAACCATTTTCAGCCCGTTGGCCCAGGCGCGTA
This sequence comes from Anaerolineales bacterium, assembly GCA_027019845.1. GTDB lineage: Bacteria > Chloroflexota > Anaerolineae > Anaerolineales > JABWBV01 > JALUWE01. The sequence continues at coordinate 7,327 of JALUWE010000381.1, forward strand.
AATTGGCCGGAGAGGAAACCGTGCTGGTTCACATGCGCCAATACCCGGACGCGCTCCACGCCGGATTGAAAACCATCACCGAGAGCACCATCCTGTTCATCGAGGCCCTCAAGGACACCGGTATCGCGGGCATATTTTACGCTCTGCAATTTGCCCAGTACGGAAAGATTTCCAGGCTGGAATTCCAGGAATTTGGCAAGTGGTACCATTTGCAAGTATTGGAAAACACCAAAGATTTTTGGCTCAATGTTTTGCACCTGCACGGAAACGACGTGATGTTCGATCAGGTCGCAGATTTTCCGGTACAGGTGATCAACTGGCACGATCAGGAAACCTTCCCATCCCTATCTGAGGCCCAAGAACGCTTCGAGGGGGTGGTGTGCGGTGGTCTCAAACAATGGCAGACCATGGTGCTGGGCACGCCGGAGCAGGTGCGCGCCGAGGCCGAAGCGGCCATAAAAGCCACCGACGGGCGGCGATTCATCCTGGGGACGGGGTGCGTCACCCCGATCACCGCGCCACATGGCAACCTGCTGGCCGCCCGCCAGAGCGTCGAAATGTGAGCGGCATCCGTGTCATCGGCGGAAAAGCCAAAGGGCGGAAGTTGCAGCTTGTTCCGGGCGAAAGCACCCGCCCGATCACCGACCGCGTCAAAGAATCGCTGTTCAACATCATAGGTGCAGACATCCAGGGGGCCACCATGCTCGATCTGTTCGCCGGAACCGGCAGCGTGGGCATCGAAGCCCTCAGCCGGGGCGCGGCTTACGTCCGTTTCATCGACCTCAACCGCCGGGCCGTGAAAACCGTGCAAGCGAACCTCCAACTCACCGGTCTGGCAGCTTCGGCTGATGTGGTGCGGGGAGACGCGTTTAGACTTCTACAAAGCCCGCCGGACCGCCCTTTCGATTACGTATACGTTGCCCCCCCACAATATCAAGGCATGTGGGCCAAAGCGCTACACCTGCTCGACCAGCACACCGGCTGGCTCCAAGAGGATGCCTGGGCGATTGTGCAGATTCACCCCCGCGAATACGTCCCCAAATCATTACAAAATCTGATCGAATTTGATCAACGCCGTTATGGAAGCACGCTGCTGGTCTTTTACACGTTAAAATAGACCTCGCAGCCTATCAAGTCATTCTGAGGGAGCGCAGCGACCGAAGAATCCGGAGCGCAGCCCCCGGTCATTCTGAGGGAGCGCAGCGACCGAAGAATCCGGAGCGCAACGACCGTCGGGGCGACCGGCCGGTCGCCCCGACCCCCAATAACCACGCGCCGGTCATCCGTCCCCCGTCATCCGTCCCCGGTCATTCTGAGGGCACGCAGTGCCCGAAGAATCTCCCCATCGCAAGCGAGATTCTTCGCTGTCGCTCAGAATGACGCAGGCAACAGCCGGTCGCCCCGACCCCCGTCCCCCGTCATCCGTCCCCGGTCATTCTGAGGGCACGCAGTGCCCGAAGAATCTCCCCATCGCAAGCGAGATTCTTCGCTGTCGCTCAGAATGACACAAACA
>JALUWE010000382.1 GCA_027019845.1 Anaerolineales bacterium
GGGCATGGGGGGGTGGTCAGTGTTCAGTGTTCAGTGTTCAGTGTTCAGTGGTCAGTGGTCAGTGGTCAGTGTGCAGTGTGCAGTGTTCAGTGGGCGGTGGGCAGTGGGCAATTACCCAATTACCCAATTACCCATCCTTCGACTTCAGGCTCACTCCGTTCGCCTTCCGCTCAGGATGTAATTACCCAATTACCCAATTCCCCCTCCCCCTACGCCGGATACAACACCTTTCCGCTGTCGCGGTCTACCCAGCGGATTTTGTCTGCCGGGAAGCGCAGCCAGACATCCATGCCGGGCGCGACCTCGAAGGCCGGGTGGGTGGACACTTTGACCACGTCTTCCCCGATCTGCACGGTGAGCAGGTTTTGCGCGCCCAACGGTTCGACCACCAGCACTTCGACCGGCAGGGCGTCCGGCGCGGGTTGGCTGGTGGTCTCCATGTTTTCCGCGCGGATGCCCAACACGATGGGTTTGCCGTCGTATTTTTGCAGGATCGGCTGCATGGCCTCGGTGGGGGTCAGCGTAAAGTCGCCGATACGCACTTTGACCTGGCCGTTTTCGCGCTGTACCCGGCCCTGCATGAAGTTCATGGGCGGATTGCCGATGAAACCGCCCACGAATTCGTTGGCCGGCATGTCGTAGACGACAGAAGGTTTGTCGAATTGCTGGATGATGCCGCCTTTCATCACCGCGATACGGTCGCCCATGCTGAGGGCCTCGATCTGGTCGTGGGTGACGTAGATGGTGGTGGCCTTGATTTCGCGCAGCAGGCGTTTGAGTTCGGCGCGCATCTCCAGGCGCAGCAGCGCGTCCAGGTTGCTGAGCGGCTCGTCCATCAACAGCACTTGCGATTTCATGGCGATGGCGCGCGCCACTGCGACGCGCTGGCGCTGGCCGCCGCTCATCGCGCCCGGATAGCGGTCGAGCAGTTCCTCGATGTGCAGCAATTCCGCGGCCTCGCGCACCCGGCGTTCGATCTCGCTTCTGTCCAGTTTGTGCATCCTCAGGCCGAAGGCGATGTTGTCGAAAACGTTCATGTGCGGGAAGATGGCGTAGCTCTGGAAGACCATCGAGATGTTGCGCTCGCGCGGGGGGAGGTAGGTGACGTCACGGCCCCCGATGCTGATACGGCCTTCATCTGCCATGCCCAGCCCGGCGACCGCGCGCAGCAAGGTGGTTTTTCCGCAGCCGCTGGGGCCTAACAGCACGACGAATTCCTGGTCTTCGATGTGCAGGGTGACGTCGTTCACCGCTACGAAGTCGCCAAAGCGTTTGGTCACGTGTTCGATTCTGATTTCAGCCATGATCGCCTCCTATTTGCTGATTTGCCCCCACATATTGAACAGGTAGCGGCGGATGAAGAACATGAAGATCAGGGATGGCACCATCATGAAAAAGCCTCCGGCGAACTGGTATGCTTCGGATGAAAGGCTGAGGGCAAACAACACCTGTGCGGGCAGGGTGCGGTTTTGTACGGTCAGGATGCTGGCCGCGAAGACCTCGTTCCAGGACATGACGAACGTGAAGATGGCGGAGGCCGCGATGCCGGGCAACACCAGCGGCAGCACCACGTGGCGGAAGGCCTGCGCCGGGGTGCAGCCGAACACCATGGCCGCCTCCTCGAGTTCATACGGGATGCTGGCGAACACGCTGCCGATCACCAGGATGGTGGTGGGCAGGGTCAGCGCGGTATGCATCAGCCCCAGGCTGTACACGCTGTCGAAGATGCCCAGGTTGATGAACACCACGGCCAGGGGCACGGCCAAAATCACGATGGGGAAGGCGCGCACCGCCAAAATCGAGAGCCGGAAGAAATCGCGCCCCGGAAAGATGTAGCGCGAGATGGCGTAGCCCGCCGGCGCGGCGATGACCGTGGAGAGCACCAGGGTGATCACGGCGACGATCACGCTGTT
>JALUWE010000383.1 GCA_027019845.1 Anaerolineales bacterium
ATAACCACGCCCCGGTCTCCCGTCCCCGGTCATCTGTCCCCCGTCATTCTGAGGGAGCGCAACGACCGAAGGATCTCCCCACCCTCATTGGGATTCTTCACTATCGTTCAGAATGACACAGGCATGAACTACGTTGTTTACCTGTCTCCCTGCCTCCCTGTCTACCTGCCTATCCCGCGGCTTTGAGTTCGAGCTTGAACTGCTCGATGGCTTCCACCGGGGTAGGGTCAACGCCGTAGGCCATCGCCAGATAGTAGGCGATGTAGTCGCCCAGGTGCAGCATGGACCACTGCTGCGCTAGCCGGGAGTCGCCCTGCGCGATGAAAAAGTCGGTGCTGATACCTTCGAGCATGAAGGCTTTGCGGGTCAGCTCGCTGCGCAGGGTGTTGCGGGGGTGATAGGCGGGGGCCATCAGAAAGATCGTGATCGTGCTGCTGAGCACATTTTCGGGGTTGACCACCCCCGCCAGGGTGTTATGGTCCGCCTCGGGCAGGAACTCGAACTGGCCCCAGGCTTTGGCGATCTCGCTGATCTGCCCTTTCCAACGGCGGGCGACCGGGGCCAAAAATTCAGCCGCAAAAACCGAAACCCAACGCCCGATCAATTGTCCGGCCTGGCGTTTGGCCGGGTTTTGCACGGCGGGCACTTCAGCCTGGAGCTGGGCTTGCTGTCTGCGCATGGTCGTGACCGCACCGGCCAGTTCCTCGGATGGGTTGGGGAGCAAGCCCAGACGGCTGAACGCGGCCAGCAGCAGCCCAAACGAATACCCGACCGCGGCGCGCGGCTGCCCGGCGTGTTCGAACGTCCACAGGGCCGCGTCGCTCTCCTGCGCGGCCGCGGCCAACTGCCCGCCGGTGGTGATGGCCAGGCAGGTGCAGCCGTTTTCGCGGGCCTGCCGGAACGCGGAGAGGGTCTCCTCGGTGTTGCCCGAATGGGAGGAGGCGATCACCAGGGTTTGCGGCCCCTGCGCCCAGGCAGGCAGGCCGTAGTCGCGGTGTACCACGATGGGCACAGGGGAGAGGGGCGCGGCGTAGGCGGCCAGCAAATCCGCGCCGATGGCCGAGCCGCCCATACCGGCGATCAGCACTCGCGTGATGCCCGGCAGATCGGGCAGCGGCATGGTCTGGCCTAGCTGCCAGGCCGTTTCGAGCTGCTCAGGCAGGCCGTCGATCTCGGCCAGCATGTTTTGGGTGTCGAGTTGTTGGAAGTGAGTCAGGTCGTCGAGGTTCAAGGGTGTACTCCCGTCAGATGTTGTCACTCAGTATGAAAAACACATAGAAAATACCGCGTGACACCAGGATATTTTGCGTCTTAGCGTTGGTATCCTACCACTCGCGGCCTGTTCAAACAAGCCCTTCGTAGCTCGTCTCTACGCCGCGTCCCCCAACATCCGGTACACCGCCAGCGTCTCCGCAGCGGTGCGCGCCCAGGAAAAGCGGGCGGCCTGCTCCAGCCCCCGCTCCTGCAACACCGATCTCCCATCGCTGCTTTCCAACACGCTCTGCATCGCCTCTGCCATCCCCTGGGTATCCTGCGGGTCGAACAGCACCGCGGCCTCCCCGGCCACCTCCGGCAGGCTGGACGTATTGGCGCAGGCCACCGGCGCGCCGCAGGCCATGGCCTCGATCACCGGCAGGCCGAAGCCCTCGTAGCGGCTGGGGAACACGAACAGCCGCGCGCCCGCATACAGCCCCGGCAGGTCGCCGTCATCCACCGGCCCCAGAAAGCGCACCCGTTCCCCCAGCCCCAATGCCGCGGCCCGCCTCTTAGGCTGCGGATAGCGTTCATCCCACGCCCCGGCGATCACCAGCACCGCCTCGCTCTCCACCCGCTGCCAGGCCTCCAGCAGCCGCACCAGATTTTTGTGCGGCTTATTGATCCCCACGTACAGCACATACGCCGC
>JALUWE010000384.1 GCA_027019845.1 Anaerolineales bacterium
ACTGCATAAAGAGCCTGGGCGACGTGCACGTGCGTCTCTCCGAACTGCCCGAAGCCCGCGCCCGCTACGAAGAAGCCCTGCCCATCTACCGCGCCATCGGCGACAAACTCGGCGAAGCCAACTGCATAAAGAGCCTGGGCGACGTGCACGTGCGTCTCTCCGAACTGCCCGAAGCCCGCGCCCGCTACGAAGAAGCCCTGCCCATCTACCGCGCCATCGGCGACAAACTCGGCGAAGCCAACTGCATTCAGCGCCTGGGCGACGCATTCCTCGAAATGGAAGACTTCAAAACCGCGGAAGAACTTTACAGCCAAGCACTGGAAATTGCCAGAACCATCAGCCCGGCAGAGGAAGCCTCTGCGCTCAACAGTCTTGCCAGCCTTTATGAAGACCAGAAAGATTACCAGCGAGCCATCGAAATCTATACCCGCGCCCTGGAAATTTTCCCGCGCCACGCCTATATCGTTCGCAACCGCGCTTTGATACACCTGAAAAGAAAAAACGCCGTCAACGCCCGCCAGGACCTCAAACTGGCAGCCCACTTACAGCCGGAACACCCCTTTCTTTTTTTACGGCTTGGCCAGCTGGCCATTCTCGAGGAAAAATTCAAAGACGCCTTGTCTTACTTCGAGTCCGCTCTCGAGCTTTTGCCGCGATTGAGTGATGCCTGGTTTGGCATCGGCCTGGCACGCCTGCACCTCCACAATCCCGATGCCGCACTCGAAGCCTATCAGCAGGGTCTGGCGGTTACCACAACCCCCACAGACCTGGAAGATGCTATCGAAGACTTGGAAGAGCTTCTAGCCAGCCGCCCTGAACTGCCGGGGATAGCGGAAGCCTTTTCCATGCTGCGAAATTTCGGATCAAACCTCACCCAAGACCTCACAGGTCTTGGAGACCTGTGAGGTCTTAAGCGCACATGCCCCCCACCTACCGCCCCCACCCCAACCTGATCTGCGGCCCCTACCCGCACGACCCGGCCCCCCTCCTGGCCGCGGGCGTCACCCTGTCCCTCGACCTGACCGAACCCGGCGAGCTTCACCAGTATTCAGTGTTCAGTGAACAGTGTTCAGTTCGCCATTCCCGCTTCCCTATCCCCGACTTCGGCACCCCCACCCGCGAGCAGATGGCCGCCATCCTGGACGCGCTGGACGCCGCGCTGGAAGCCGGGCACACCGTGTACCTGCACTGCCACGGCGGCAAAGGCCGCACCGGCACCGTGCTCGGCTGCTGGCTGGTGCGCCGCGGCCTGAGCGCAGAACAGGCCCTGGAAAAAATCGCCGCGCTGCGCGCCGCAGCCGGCCTTTCCGGCCACTCCCCCGAAACCGAAGAACAGCGCGCATTCGTGCGCGGCTGGCAGGATGGACAGGTAGGCAAGTAGACAGGTAGGCAGGTAAACAGGTAGACAGGTGGACAAGTTGGACAAATTAGACAAATTGGACAAATTAGACAAATACGCACCCCACCCCGATACGATCGCGCCCTCCTTCAACGCCTCCCCTGCAACCGTCGCCCGCTTCCTCGAAGATTGCTCATCGCGGCGGCTCGCGGCCCTGCACCTCCCCCTCTCCCGCCTGGACGAATTCCGCCTGCCCCTCGAAAACGATGGCTGCCTGCCCGTCATCCACCAGGACCTGCCCTACGAAACCTTCCTGGCGCGGGCCGAACACCTCACCAACGCGTTGATCTACCCCCTCTGGCTGGAGGGCCGCGCCTTCGCCTTCTTCACCTGCCTGAGCGAACACCAACACCGCCACAAACCCATCACCGCCCGCCACCTGCACCACGACCTCCAGGCGATCACCCGCTTCCTGCACGCCGAACAACTGCTCTACCTGGTATCGCACCCCCCACCTCGTACTCCACACCCCGCACCCCACACCCCACACCCCGCACCTC
>JALUWE010000385.1 GCA_027019845.1 Anaerolineales bacterium
TACGTGCCCGTAGCAGATTGGGGACAATCCCTCCTAAAGCCACGGCAGGTTTGGTACGTAGATGCTCGTCAGATAACAGCTCACGCAAATATTGGCCAAGATGGCGGCTGATGTGTACAACGGGCACATAGCCATCATACCGGTACACCCTGTTGACCTCCATTGTTCGGTTGAGACACTGGAGCTGTTCAGTATCGCTCATCCGGGGGGTAGGGATGTAATCCTGAGGAATGGCGTACCAGTCAGGCCGGGCCTCGCGGACAAACTGTTCATATTCCTGGCGGGGCGTTTCTCCATCTTTGTTGAGGAAATAAAATGCGCCGTTATCCAGGTAAATCGCCACCTCTTCGGGGACGCCCAGCCAGTTGCGTAACCCCTTTGCCATTGCTTTGCGCCGGCGCGCTGGCATACGGTCAAAGTCAGCGTAGGAGACCATCACCGCTTGCAAGCCAGGCAGGTAGTACGGAGAGGTTTTGTCCCACACTCTGGGCTTTAAATTCTTCAAACTAAGACCGGCAACAATGATCAACGTCTTATCTCCTCTTGTCAGTGCGTAATTTGGCGTACTCTTCCTCTAACGCCTCGAAGGCGTCTTTTTCTTCCCGCTCTCCTCTGGATTGGGGTTCTTTCATCTTGACCAACACAGGGAAGTTAATCAATTGCCCGGAAAGGACGGCCTCTCCCACATCCAGGTCGGGGAGCAAGCGGGCTTCATCTTCGGCCAACGTTTCGACCACTCGCCGCACATAGTTCTGGTCGGCAGGGTTGACCATACGCATGACGATGTAGGAGTTGCACTGGGACAGAGTAGTCTCATCCAGGCGCGAGGGACGTTGACTAATGAGAATCAATCCCACGCCAAATTTGCGTCCCTCCTGAGCGATTTGCTTGGTAGTGGTGATAGCGCGTTGTTCGGCGGACGTGGATGCCCTGGCCGGTGCAAAGTTGTGAGCTTCTTCGAGGAGCAAAAGAACCGGTAGTTTGAGTTCATCTCGCACTCGTGCATCGAAAATGTCGTCGGCGATGATGCTGTAGATGGTGGCCTGAAAATCACTGATGTAGCCGGCCAGAGAAATCACGCTGATTTTTCCATAGTCCACCAATTCTTTGCGGTCGGAGGGGAGAGGTTCGGCATCTCCGGCGATTTTCTTGCTGGTCTGCTCCATGCGATGGAGTACTCCGGCCGCCTTGTACGTCCGCTTCTTGATAGCTTCCAGGGTTCCCTTGTCTCGACCGGAATAGTTGCTCAGCCCAGACCATCCCCATTCCTGTAACTTCTGGCGGCCTTCTGAATCGTTATGGCGCAAAACCATCTCTCCCGCCTCGGCGATGTTGGCAATCAACCACATATTGGCCTGTACGCCATACCCGTTCAGTGCAGGCTTGTTAATGCGACCAGCCAACCACGCCACCCGGCGCCTCATCTCATCGGGGTCGTTTTCGAGCAGAAAGGATTTGGCGGCCTGAAAAACATCCGCAAAGCGGGTCTGCATCGTGGGCGATAGCCCATATCCCAGGTCGCTGACGATTTTCGCCACCGTTTCAGCATCTTCTTCAAACACGGGAAAGCGAGCGTAATACCGATTTACCCGTCCCCGGAAATTTGCCAGGTCGGCCAAACCTGTGTAATCGCCGTGCGGGTCAAAGATGACGATAGGATAATTCTTGTCCGCCAGTTGTTCGACGATGCGCCGGGCGGCCCAACTTTTTCCCGCGCCGGTCATAGCCAGAATTGCCAGGTGGCGCGTGACAATCGCATGACCGTCCACCGAGACGTTCACTTCAGGCCGGTTGGAGAGGGTGGCGATGTCCAGGGCGCGATTCTTCCGTTGTTGCAGTTCTCCCAGAACGACACGGGCAATGTCCCCAGAATCGGGGCGATAGGCACTGGATGCC
>JALUWE010000386.1 GCA_027019845.1 Anaerolineales bacterium
AAGAGAAGGGGGGGATGTGTTTGCGGGTGTTTTCGCTTCAGCGAGGCCCGCCAGCAAGCCCGCGGCTTTTTGGGCGACGGGCTGTTCCGCTGCCGGATGCGGGGCGACGAGTTGCAGCAAGCGCGCTGCGTGTTCGGGTTTCGCTCTTCGGAGATGCAGCCTGGCAACTTCGAGTAAAGTTTCCAGTACCCAGCGCTCTCCAACAGCGAATGCAACGGCTCAACCGCCGGGGTACCCCCTTGTCCATCCGTCAGAGGTTCTGTCTACCCACCTCTACCCCACCGATGATACAATTCCAGTTATTGCTCAAGGAGCAATCGGAATGAACATCCTTCTCAGTCTTCGCCAACGCATCGGCGCGGTGATCGCCTCGGTACTGGCGGCCCTCTTTTTCTGCGGTTTTGGCGCGTTTTTCGCCTTCGTGCTGGCCCCCCGCCAGGCCATCGAGGCCCAGCGCATTAGCAACTTGCCGCAGATGGACGCCAACTACGTGGCCTCGGCCCCCGCGGGGGAGGACATCCTGGTCACCGGTACGCTGGTGGATAACCCTCCGCTATTCGACGATTCCGAGTTGGTGGCCTACCACCTGTCAGAGTGGCAGGTGACCCTGCCCGACGCCAACAGCAACGACGACACCCCAGAAGGCGACTGGAACACAGTCGAGCGTGTGTCGCCCGATCTCACCCTGGAGGTGGGCGGCCAGCGGGTGCAGGTGCTCTCAGCATCGGATGTGAGCTTTGGCGGCGATCTGCACGAGGAGATCGTGTACGGGGAGGGGCTGGAAACCGCGACCTACAACGGTGAGCAGCTTCCCGAAGGCTCGCTGCGTTACCGCGGCTTCTACAACGGCGACCTGACCACGGTGCTGGGCAAGAAGGCGGCCTCGGGCGGGATCGTGCCCGAAAAACTGTACGCCGGCGACCGGGTGGCTTTCGAGCAAAGCGAACAAAACGCGGCCAAAGGGATGCTGATCGGCGGGCTGATCTTCATGGCCTGCGCGCTGCTCGTGCTAGTGGGCGGCATCCTGAGCGCCATCTTCGGGCGCAGGAGGCGGAGGGGTTTCGCTTAAGACGTCCGTCGCCTGGGACTGCGACCTGGGACGGCGGGCAGGTCGCCTTTCTCTATTCCCCCGCTGCCTTGCTGATGATTTTGAATGGTATCGTGGGGGCGTGGCAGATGAGGCGGCTGGATACAGAGCGCGGTCGCGCCCGGCTGCGAAGACTGTTTTCCGGGGGTGGGGGAAAGAGATAGGCTCAGGCCGCGAGGGTCGTGGGGCATCGATTACAGCAGCCTCTGTCATTCCCCCAGTGACTTCCCCGGGACAAAAAGCCCGTCGATGGCCTCGCGTATGATGCGCGCACTACGATCGAGGGCCTGATGTTCCGTTTCGCTTAACGCCGGGTAGAGCGTGTCAAGTACGCCGCCACCGCCAACCAGATGCGGTAGCGAGACAGTGACGTTTTTGACGCCTTCCACCTGTGGTAGCGGGGTGCAGACCGTCAGAATGGCGCGGCGGTCGCGCAGCAACACGTCAACGATGTGCGCCAGTGCGGCTCCGATGCCATAGTAGGTTGCGCCCTTTCCTTCGATGATGTGATAAGCCGCGTTACGTACCTGCCGGTCAATCTCGGCGCGGTCTTCTTCGCCAAATGCGATTCCCATCTGGTGGCAGTACTCTTCGAGACGCAGCCCGCCAACGCTGACCTGCGACCAGGCCAGCACTTCCGAATCGCCGTGTTCGCCCATCACGTAGGCGTGTACGTGGTGAGCATCCACGCCCAGGCGTGCGCTCAGCAGGGTGCGGAAGCGGGCGGTATCGAGCGTGGTGCCGGAACCAAGCACACGGGATGATGGCACACCCTCCTGCGCCGCGAAGTGGGCGGCGACGTGGGTCAT
>JALUWE010000387.1 GCA_027019845.1 Anaerolineales bacterium
CCCGGCCCCGGCGGTAAAGGCCGCCGCCGAGGACAGCGCCGCCTGCACCGGCCGGGCGGTGACCACGTGCGAGATGCCCAGCTCGTCGCGGGCATGCGCGCCCAGCGCATCGTGCTTCATCAGCTGATCGGCCACCTGTCGCGCCAGCCCCGGCTCCAGGCCGCGCTCTTCGTAGATCGCCGCCAGTTCGCGGTGCTCGAACTCCCATTGCCGCTCGTGCTCGCGGGCCTCGCGGGCCAGGTCGGCGCGTTCGCTGTCAGCTTGCGAGCTGACCGAGATATACTCGCCCGCCGCCATCGACATGGCCCCCGCCACCAGCCCGGCGGTCCCGGCCAGCAGCACTTCGGTGTGGCCCACGCCGGCACTGGCCACCCCGGTGATCAGGCTGGCGGTGGAAACGATGCCGTCATTGGCCCCCAGAACGGCGGCGCGCAGCCAGCCGGTGCGTTCGACGAAATGGCGTTCCTTGTCAGCCTGGCTGTCATTCATCGGGCTGCTCCCGCTGGCTGTGCCATACCGCCGGTTTGGCGAGAAACGGCAAATTGGCTAAATTCCTGCCTAGCGCCAGCAAGACCGGCGCAAGCGAACAGGAGGTATCTTGATGAACATCTCGCGCAATTTTCTGCTGATTGGTAGCATCTATATTCTCATCGGCATGATCCTGGGCTCATACATGGGCGGTTCCGGCGACCGGACGCTTGCGCCGCTGCACGCCCACATGAACCTGCTGGGTTTCGTGCTTTCGGTGATATTCGCACTGGTTTACCGCAGCTACCCGGCGATGGCCGAAAACGGCCTGGCGCGGCCGCATTTCTGGCTGCACCAGAGCGGTACGCTGCTGTTGCTGATCTTCCTCTATCTCGTGCTCTCCAAGACGATCGCCGAAGATTCGCCGGTCGTTCTGCTCGCGCCCGTCGCCGATGGGCTGATCATCATCGGCACGGCGCTGTTTGCCTGGAACGTCTACCGCAACGCCAACTGAAGAGTCCGGCTGGCGGGGATGCCCGTCAGCCGAACAGAACCACCACCCAGGCCACGCCACCGGCGATCGCGGTCACCGCCACCGCGGCGCTGGCCGCATCCTTCGCCTGGCGGGCCATGGGGTGGTTTTCGGTGGAGATGTAGTCGATCGCCCGCTCGATCCCGGTATTCATCAACTCGGCAGCCAGAATCAGCACTCCCAGCACCAGGATCAGAGCCCGTTCCCAGGTGGCCAGTTCAATCGACAGCGCCGCGGTGGCGGACACCACGTTGACCCAGAACCACATCTGCAGGCTCGGTTCGTTGCGCCAGCAATGCAGCCATCCCGCCCAGGACCAGATGCAACGGTTTCTGAACCGCCCCCATTCGCGCTTCAGCATCTCCCCTCCCCTGTTTGTCGCGCAGGTTCGGGGCAAATCTAGCCGACAGTTTCAGGGCGCGCCACCGTTGCGTGCACATGCGCGACCAGGGCGGTGAATTCCTCGCGGTTGCGGCAAAACCCCGGGGTATCGGCGGCGGGCCGTTCGCATTCGGTCAGCCACAGGATGCAATCCCCCGGATGGGCGCATTCGCGGCAGCGTGCCGCCATCTCCTGCAGTTCGCTAAGGGTGATCGCGCCTGCCCGCACCATGGCCTCGAGGCCTACACCCAAGGCATCGGCCATGCCGCGCATCAGGCTGGGCATGGAGTGGATGTTCTCTGTCATGGGCAATCCCCCTGGCTGATGGCGGCAACCAAGCACAGGCCGGAGAGTCGCGCCTTGATCGGAGTCAAACAGGCGGATTTCCGCCCGCCGCCGCACCCAGCCCCCCTCATCGCGGCAATTGCCCACCCTGCCCGGCGCGTCCCGAAGCGGCTGATATTTCGAGGACCTGGCGCCGGTGGTGGCGGATCAATGGATCGGGGGGC
>JALUWE010000388.1 GCA_027019845.1 Anaerolineales bacterium
AAGACAAATAAGACCAGTAAGACCAACTGCTTACGCTTTACGACTTTCGCCCTACCACCCGCACCATTAAACCGTGAAAAGCCTGCCACGGGCAGACTTGTTTCAGGAGCGCATCACCCGGAGAAGATGGCCGGGGTTTACTGCACTTCGGATGTGGTTTCGTCGTCTTCCGGGGCGGTTTCGGGTTGTGTGTCCGGCTGGTTTACCGCTTCAGAAACCGCTTCCAGGGCTTCTGCAACCGGCTCGGCTGCCGCTTCTGTTTCCACTTCCACGGCCTGCGGTTCCATGCCTTCCTCCAGCTCTCCGTAGGCGGTTTCGGGAGCTTCCCCTTCCCGGTGGACGATCACGGTCACTTCGGGAACCAGGTCAAGCGTCAATCGGATGGGAACCTGATACACGCCCAGGCTGCGAATGGGTTGGGTTTCGACCTGGCGGTGGTTGATTTCCGCGCCGAATTTCTCGTTGACCTGCTCGGCGATCATGCGGGAGGTGACGGAGCCGTACATTCTGCCGGTTTCACTGGCCCGCGCCGGGAAGATCAGCTTTTGTCCTTGCAAGGCTTCGGCGACGGTGCTGAGTTCCTGGTTGAGCAAAGTGCGTCGCGCATCTGCCGCGGCGCGGATGCGCTCGGCCTGTTTCAGCGCGCCGGGGGTCGCCAACACAGCCAGCCCCTGGGGGATTAAATAATTGCGACCGTACCCATTGGCAACTTTTTTGACATCGCCGGCACGGCCTAGTTTGTACACGTCTTTCAACAAGAGTACTTTCATTTGTAACAAGCCCTTTCTGGTGGATTTTCGTCCCGGGCGAAGGGTACAACGCACCGGGCAGGCGGATTGTACCAGGAAAGAGGAGGGCGTCAAGAGAGGCAAAAACGCGTATAATTCCCCTATGTCCTCCCTGCGCATCCTCTACGACGGCTGGCCGTTGGCGCGGCAGCCGGACAGCCCGGCCGCGCTGCATCTGCTGGCCATTCTGGCGCACCTGCCGGAGACGGTCGAGCCTGTGCTGGCCTTGCCGGAGCAGGCGCCGCCGTGGGCGCCCGCGGCGGTCGAGCATCACGTCGCGCCCGCGGGGGAGACGCCGGGCGACCGCCTGCGCTGGGAGCAGCGCACCCTGCCCGAGCTGGCCGGGCGGCTGGCCGCGGATTTGCTGCACCTGACGCGGGAGACGCCCTCGCTGATGCACGGGGAGAAAACTGTGGTCAGCCCGGCGGGGTACGGGCCCCCGGGCCGCGCCCGCCAGGGGTGGCGGGGACGCCTGCGCGGTGCGCTGGCCGCGGGGGGAATGGCGCGTGCCCGCGCGGTCTTCTGGCCAGACGATATTCCACCCCCGGCAACCCTGCCCCGAGCCGTCCGCTTGCCGCCGGTGGTTCACCCGGGCTTCGAGGCGCGGGAGCACTTTTTCCCGCCGGACATTCCGGGGATCGAGCTGCCGGGGAGCTACGTGCTGTACCACGGCCCGCAGGATACGGCCACGCTGCGCCGCGGTCTGGAGGCCTGGACGTGGCCGGCCAATCCCATTGGGGAGGCTTACCCGCTGGTGATGATTGGGCTGGGGAAGGCGGCCCGCGGGGAGGTGCAGCGTTTGGTCGAACGGCTCGACTTGCGGGGGACGGTGATGGTGCTGCCGCCCGTACCGCCGGGCTGGATTCCGGCGTTATACCAGGCGGCTGCCGCGGTCTTTCATCCGGCGGAGGAGTCCCCGTGGGGCGGCGCGCTGCGTCACGGGTTGGCGTGCGGCAAGCCGGTGGTCAGTCTGGCGACTGCGCGCAACGTCCGGCTGGTCGGCCCGGCCGCGTATCTGGCCGAGGCGCGGGACACGCGGCGGTTGGGCGCGGAGATCATCGGGGTGGTCGTCAAAGAACCGCTGGCAAAGCGGCT
>JALUWE010000389.1 GCA_027019845.1 Anaerolineales bacterium
CGGCATCCCCCCGCTCTCCCCCGCGGAGCGCGAAATCCTGCGTGTCGAAGCCGGTTTGCCCGCGGTGGACCACGAATTGACCGAAACCTACACCCCCCACGAGACCAACCTGGACGCCTGGATCAGTGAAACCAAAGGCTGCTACACCGGCCAGGAAGTGCTCGCCCGCCAGACCACCTACGACAAAGTCACCCGCCGCATGGTGGGATTGCGGCTCGAGGCCCCGGTGGAGCACGGCGCACGCGTCACCGCGGGGGGCAAACCCGCCGGCGCAGTCACCTCCGCGGTGGTCTCCCCCCGCCTGGGACCGATTGCCCTGGCGGTCCTCAAACGCCCCCACAACCAACCCGGCACGGCTGTCCAGGTGGCCTCCCCCTCCGGCGACGTTCCCGCCACCGTCGTCCCCCTCCCCTTCTCCCCATCGTTCCGTCTTCACAATTAATCACTTCGTATCAGGAGGCCATTCCATGACCACCCCCGCACAACCTACCGCTGCCGAACGCAAAGCCGCACAGGCCGCGCGGCAACTCGTCGAAACCTACCAGGCCCTGGCAGCCATCACGGCACAGGCCATTCACTGGATGGGCGACAAAGCCGCGCTGATCACCGCCGCGGCCAAACGCCTCGAAACCGGCCTGGACAACTCCGAAACGGCACGCGCCGCGCTGCAAACCGATTTGGAAACGGTTGCACAAAACGCCCGCCTGATCGTACAGGCCCGGGAAACCCTGCTCGGCCCGGCGCGCGGCCAACACCTGCGCCCGGCTATGCTGGCCGACGTGGTGCAGGCCGCCGCCTTCTTCAGCGGCGTACCGGAGGAAATCTTCAGCCTCAACCCCGCGCCCGACACGCCGCTGGTAAGGGCAGACACCACCCAACTGGCGCGCGTGCTCGGCTACCTGTTCCAGAACGCGCTCGAAGCCGGGGCCAAACACATCTCCGCCAACATCACCCCCACCCTGGACAGAGAACACGTCGCGGTCAGCATCGCGGACGATGGAGAGGGCATCGCGCCCGAGGTCCGCGAGAACATGTGGCGCGCCTTTTTCACCACCAAAGGCGAGGAACACACCGGGCTGGGGTTGGTCGCCACGCTGCTCACCCTGGCCCAGATGAACGGGCGCATCACGGTGGACAGCCAGCCCGGGCAGGGCGCCACCTTCACCATCGTGCTGCCCGCCGCAGAGGACGATGAGGCCGTGGACCTCTCCCACGCGCCCGAGCACGTCTTCTTCGTAGACGAGGCCGACGATGCCTGGGCGCTGTTCGCAGCCAACGTGCTCAAACTGGCCGGTAAAGACGTGGCCGTCGAAGAGAGCACCGCGGCCGCGGCCAATGCCGACGTGATCCTGGTAGACGAAGCCCTGACCACCATGCCCGTAGATGAGGTGCTCGCGCAGCTCAAGGAGGCTGGCGTGGTACACAAAGCCGTGGTGGTTACCGCCGCGCTGGACCCGGCACGCGCCGAACGTTACATGCAGCAAGGCGTCAGAGACGTGGCCCTCAAGCCGTACACCTACCGCGGGCTGGCCGCGTTCTTCTTGAACCTGGCACCGGCGGGAGAGAACGTTTCGCAATAACCATTCAGCCTGAGCGGCCGCGCCCCTGCCGGTCAACCTTGCGCTTTACGCGCCCTGGGTGCGGGTGGCCGCTGCCCGGTTAGCGAACGTGGGAACGCCACTTTGGGGCGGCGAACGTGGTATAAATACCCCTCATAAACCCACACTCTGGAGACGCTGTATGAAAAAGACGCCCTTCCTTTTGACTCTGCTGGCCGGGTTGGCCCTCGCTCTGGCGGCCTGCCGCAGCACAACCCCCACCCAACCGCCCGAACCCACACAACCCCCGCCAGCCACCGCCACCTCCCCGGTCCCCACGGAC
>JALUWE010000390.1 GCA_027019845.1 Anaerolineales bacterium
CCTCCCTCTTGATGGGGGAGGGGCCGGGGGTGGGGGAGCGCCTCCCCTCCCTCTTGATGGGGGAGGGGTCGGGGGTGGGGGAGCGCCTCCCCTCCCACTCGATGGGGGAGGGGTTGGGGGTGGGGGAGCGACTCCCCTCCCACTCGATGGGGGTGGGGGCATAAAAGCGCGCCAGTTCCCGCCGCGCCTCTGCCAGCACCCAATCGCCCCAGTAGCGCACCGCCTCCAGCAGCGGATTTTCGACAGCGGTCTTCGGGTTCTCGCTTTGTGCCTGGGCGAACAGCGCCGGCTGCAACCTTTCCCCCGGTTTCTCTGCCGTCTCTGCGCCCTTGCGTCTCTGCGTTAAATCCTCCGGCACGCCTTCAAAAGGCCGTCCATACTTCTGCGGGTATTCCAGAGTGGCTTTTTCAATCAGCACCGCCACCGGGTTGTAATCGTTGGCGTAGGCTTCGCAGCCCAGGCGCAGGGCCTCCAGGGGGTACGAGCCGCCGCCGGAGAAGGGGTCCAGCACCCGCGGGGGCGGGTACTTCCCGGCTTCGATGTCCGCCGCGGTCACCGGTTCGCCCAGTTCGGCGCTCAGCCGCTCGGCGTGGGCGGCGTAAATCACCTGGCGGGCGCGCGCCAGCAGGTGCGGGTTGAGGGCGTTCTCCCACTTGCTCAGTTCGGCGATGAACTCGCGCTGGTTCTGCCAGTCCAGGTCGTCCGCGGGGGGCGGCACCAGCGCGGCGTAAGCCGTGGCCCGCGAGGCCGCCAGCGGTCGCCGCGCCCACCAGATGTGCAGCGTGCTGATGTGCCCGTGGCGGATGTTCTTCTCCTTGGCCGAATGCTGGCTGACCTCCTTGACGGGGAAGGTCTCTTCGATGAAGCGGCGGTCGGGTTGGGTCATGGCATGGACTCCTGTGGGAGGGTTTCGTTGAGGGCGTTCAGAATCTCGTCGACCTGATACACCGCGGTTTTGCAGGATAGGCCGCTGGAAAAGCAAATCAACGACCTTCAGTAGACGGGCTGCCGCCCGGCTCGTCTCCAGCCGGGACGGGAACGCCCGCCGGAGTTGCTGCAAACGGCGGATGCGCTGGACGGCATCCCGGCTTTGCACCACCACGCCCTGTAGGAAGAAGTGCAACCAGGCCTCCCAGTCCCCCCGCTGGCTGACCTGCAAGAGCAACTCGTAATAGGTCTGACGGTTCGGAAAGGGAAACCCGCGTCCCCTTGTTGAGAGCGTTTACCGATTGCTTATTCGCAGAAGTGGGTATAACGATTTTTATATTATCACTTTTTGCCACAATTGAAAATAACGAGTCATTCTGCGTTTGGGTTCAACGCCAAGGCGCCAAGGCGCAGGGTCGCAGAGAAAAGCAGTAAAAAACCCCTCTGCGCCTTTGCGCCTCCGCGTCTCTGCGTTTTGTCTCAACGCCAAGGCGCCAAGGCGCGGAGTCGCAGAGAAAAGCAGTAAAAAGCCCTCTGCGCCTTAGCGTCTCTGCGCCTCTGCGTTTAGATTCAACGCCAAGGCGCCAAGGCGCGGAGTCGCAAAGAACATCAAAAAAGCCCTCTGCGCCTTTGCGCCTCCGCGTCTCTGCGTTCCCTGCGTTTAGATTCAACGCCAAGGCGCCAAGGCGCGGAGTCGCAGAGAAAAGCAGTAAAAAGCCCTCTGCGCCTTAGCGCCTCCGCGTCTCTGCGTTTTGTCTCAACGCCAAGGCGCCAAGGCGCAGGGTCGCAGAGAAAAGCAGTAAAAAGCCCTCTGCGCCTTTGCGTCTCTGCGTCTCTGCGTTTTGTCTCAACGCCAAGGCGCCAAGGCGCGGAGTCGCAAAGAACATCAAAAAAGCCCTCTCTGCGTCTTTGCGCCTCCGCGTCTCTGCGTTCCTTGCGTTCCCTACGTTTATCTCTGCGAGACCCGTTCCCCGCTGCGGGTAACAACCTCCGCTGAGACGAGATAGCGCACCTCGTGATAGGCCTCCGGCTGCAAGGTGCTGGCCGGGTCGCGGATGATGTAGAGCTGCGGGTTCGGCCCGGCGGCGTCGAGCACCACGTAGAGATAAAAATCCGTGCCCATGCGTTGCGCGGTGAACCACTCGTTTTGCGTCAGGGCGACCTGCCCCACCCCGGCGCGGGCCTTGACTTCGATGTAACGCAGCGTGCCATCGGAAGCCGTCGAACGCACATCGTAGCCCAGATTCTCGGCAGATACATCTTCGGGGCGGCGACCCTGCCTTTGTTCGTAGCGCATGGTCATCTCCATGCCGATCCGCTCGATCTCCGCCCTGCTGTGCATCTCGTCCTGCACGGCGGCGGGCGGGGCGGTCAGCGGTTGCACGCGCAAAGCCGAGATGAAGCGCGGCGTGCTCAACGTCAACTGGCTTTCGCGTTGCAGCTGGTCTTCCAGTTGTGCCATCGCCCGGCGGTACGTCTCTTTTTGCTGCTGCTTATTGCGAATCACCAGCCCCACATCATCGCCCGCCATCTGGCGTTCCTGCAGAGCAATCAGGTCGTTGTCCAGGGAGAGAATCAAGTGGCGCAGCGATTCCAGGCCGTATTTGCGCTTGATGCGCGCCCGTCGCTCCCGCTCGGCGGCCAGCTCCTCCCGGTACGCCTCCAGGCGGGGGAGCAGCCAGGCGATGCCCCGGGTTTGCAGCGCGTCTGGGGCCACGTCGGCGGGGGATGGCTGGCCCGCGGGCGCCAGGTCCCAGATGATGGCCGGGTTGACTGCCTGCAACGCGGCGCCGTCCCGCGGGGTGAAGAGGGCGAACAATCGTTTCCCGGCCACCTCGCCGGTGCCGTCGGTGATCTGCCCCTCGAAGAAGAGCAACACCCCATCCCGCTGGCCGTCCGGGTCCAGGAAAGTGGCGCCCTGCCCCAGGGCGGGCAGCAAATCCCGCGTGGCCCATTGCAGCACGGCCTCAAAAAGCGGGTGTCCGAAAGAAATGAACTCGGCGCGCGTCTCACGCATCGCCAGGGCCTTGTCGAAAGTCGCCAGTGGGTAGCGTCTTTGCAGCACCCCGAAGCGCTTTTTGAAGGTATCCTGCCTGGCGATTTCCCAAATCGGGTGAGGGACGCGCTCGATGATGAAGTACCCTGCCTGGCGCATATCCCGCCGCGGCTGGATGCGGCCCTCCAGCCGCTCCCAGGCTTTTTGGAAGAAAGACTGCGTGTATTCGGGGATCAACCGCTGCTCGCGGGCGCGGGCGTGCATCTCCTGGATGCGGGTGTAGTCGATGTAGCGGGTGGCCAGACTCTCGCCCAGGTTGGCGCGCACATTTCGCAGGTACGTCTCATCCACGCGGATTTCCAGGTCTTGCAGGATGTCTTCCAGAGTGCGGGCGTTGGCGGCAGCCTCAGTGAGCAAGTGTGCCAGGTTGCGCCCTGGAAAGAGTTCGTCAATCACATCGAACACCTTGTCGCTGCCCAGCGCCTGCCGAATCTCGTCCAGTTTCTCGAACAGGCGGTTGAGCACCCGGCCCTCGCGTGTATCGGCGGCCACCAGGTTGAAGATAGTCACCTCGCGGGTCTGGCCGTAGCGGTGGATGCGTCCCATGCGTTGCTCCAGGCGGTTGGGGTTCCAGGGGATGTCGTAATTGATCATCAGATGGCAAAATTGCAGGTTGATGCCTTCCCCCGCGGCTTCGGTAGCGACCAGTACCTGTGTCTGGTTCTTGAACACACTTTCGGCCTCGATGCGGGCCTCCAGCGGCATCCCCCCGTGGATGGTGCAAACCGAGTAGCCCCAATCGCCCATCCGGCGTTCCAGATAGTCGAGCGTATCTCGCGATTCGGTGAAAATCAGAATTTTCTCGCCCGGGTGCTGCGCTTGCAAGGCGCGCAATGCAGACCGAAAGTGGCGCAGCTTGACTTCCTCGTCCCCCTCGATGACGGCGCGGGCCTGGCGCAGCAGGGTTTCCAGCGTTTGGATTTCGGCTTCCAGTTCGGCGCGGTTTTCGGCCACGCTGAGCGTCTCCCAAAGGGCCTCTTGCTCCCAGCGTTCTTCCTCGCTCATTTCCTCCACCTCCTCCATCGAGAAGGAGGCTGCGGCCGCGGGCACACGCCCCCGGCTGTTGAAGGCATCCGCCTGAGCGAGCATCTCCTCCAGTCTGTGTTTGCGCCGCTCCAGAGAGCGGTAGAGGGCGTAGGTGCTGGAGGCCAGCCGCCGCTGCAAAATCACCAGGGCAAAGGTGATGTTGCGGCGTTTGTCGCGGCGCAGAGCTTTGTTGTATTGCTCGTTGACGTAGCGGGAAAGGTCGTTGTAGAGCTTCGTCTCCGCAGGCGATTCCACCCCCAGATGGAAAGACATCGTCTTTACCTGGCGTGGCAGGAAAAGCGGCTTGCCCTCGAAATCCCGCAGGTCCTCTTTCAACCGCCGGATGAAGAGCGGGTTGTCCCCGGCGCGGATGGATTCGTCCAGCATCGTGGTGGTGGCAAAGGCGCCGGGTTGCAGCAAATCCAGGAACAGGCGGAAGTTTTCCGAGTCGCCGCGGTGCGGTGTGGCGGTCAGAAAGAGCAGGTGGGTGCTGTTGCGGGAGAGCAGCTCGCCCAGGCGGTAGCGTTTGGTTTTTTCCACCTTTTTGCCGTATTTGTAAGCCGCCATCTTGTGGGCTTCGTCCACGATCACCAGGTCCCAATGTACCCCTGCCAGCGCGTTCATCACGTCTTCCTGGCGGGCGAAATCCAGCGAGGTGATGACCTGGTATTCGTTTTCCCACACATTTTCGCCGAAGCGGTTGCGCATGGTCTGGCGGTCCACCAGCAAAAAACGCTCTTCAAACCGCTCTTTGAGTTCGCGGCGCCACTGGTCTTTCAGATGTCCGGGAGCCACAATCAGGATGCGCCGTACCACCCCGCGCAGCTTCATCTCCTTGATGACCAACCCGGCCATGATGGTCTTGCCCGCGCCGGGGTCATCGGCGATCAAGAAGCGCACCCGCGGCTGGTGCAAAATATAGCCGTACACCGCCTCGATCTGGTGGGGCAGCGGGTCCACTTTGGAGATGTTCATCGCCAGCAACGGGTCGTAGAGCGAAGCGTAGCGATAGCGTTTGGCTTCCAGCGCGAGGAAGACGTCCCGCGGTGGCGCGGCGAAATATCCCTGGGAACGCGTGGGGCGCAGCTGGGCTGCCTCTGCAACCGGAAGCACCTGGTCTACGTGTTCCCGGCTGTGCAACAGCGCCCCCACAATGCGAATGTAGGTGTCCCCAATCGGTTCTATCAGGTCGACTTTCACCGGCTCACGCCAGCGGGGGCTGTCAACAATATCGCCGGGTTGGAGGGAGATCTTTTCCATGAAAAAGGCGGGGTCAGGGTGTAGCGTTGCGTTCTATTCGCTTCGCGTGCTGCTGCGCAGCGCGGCGCGCAATCTCTCTCGTGATGTTTCGGGGAGTAGGCGTAATGTGTTTCTCGCCAACCAGCTAATCTCCGGTTTTTCTGACACTACCAATGCCTGGCGTATGAAATGCGCGGTTTCATGGGGGGAGTGCTTTGCCAGCGCGTGGATCAATTCCAACAGATACGGCAACGCTTCGGCGGGGAAGTGAGCCAGCCGCGAGGAGAGCAGGCCGAAAACGCCGGGCAGGTCGTCGGTGTTCGGGTTCTGCACGAAGGGCAACAACGCTCGGATGGCCTGAATCTGGGTGGCTGGTTCGGGGGTGTCCATCCAATCTTCGATTTGTTCGAGCAGTGTGTCCCGGTTTTCTTGCCGCAAGCGCGCCAGGCCGGTGTGGAACAACTCGTCCATGAGCTGGGCATCTTCTTTGGGGTTGGCCCAGCTTTGCAAACGGTGCAGAATGGGGGCCGGATCGGAGGCCGGAATCATCCCGAGTAAGTGAATGGCCAGCCGCCTGGTTTCCAGGATGGGTTTTTCCCAAAGCCGGTCTGCCAGTTGGAGGGCCAGTTGGGGGTCTTGTTGGAGATGGGCTGTCAGGGTGTGCCGGATTTGGCGTAACACCGGTTTGGGCACGTTGTAGGCCGGTAACAGCGGCGCGGGATCGCCCGATTGTCCGGGCCGGTAGGTGCGGTCTGCATAGCGTTCGAGCACATTCTCCAGCGCGCGCACAAAAGCCCGGCTGTCGGGCAGGCTTCCGACCAGGCGGGCGACTTCTCTTTTCAATCGGGCGGGTTGGATGGCGGGCATGGGGGATTGGGTAATTGGTAATTGGGTAATTGGGGAATTACGTTCTACCCCTCTCAACCTGCCTCCCCCCTCACCGCGCGCTGGATGTGCTGGAAGCCGCGCGCCACGTCCGGCGCGAAGGATAAGAGTGCCCGGAAAGGAGGTCGGATGTAATCGCCCTGCGAGGTGAACAAGGCGTCGAAGGTGGTGCGCCAGCCGGAACCGATCAACACCAGCGGGCGGGCGGGAATGGCCTGGGTTTGCATCTGGCTCCACATGACCACGATCTCGGCCAGCGTGCCGATGCCGCCCGGCAGGGCGATGGCTGCATCGCATTGGGTGACGATGGCGTGCAGCCTGTCGTGCAGCGTTGGCACCCGCCATTCTTCTTTGACCCAGTGATTGGCCTTGCCGGGGCGCCAGGCTTCGATCTCTTCGCAAGTGATGCCGATCACGTGGCCGCCGGCCTCCGCCGCGCCGCGCGAGACCGCCTCCATGGTGCCCGCGTAGCCGCCGTTGATGACCTCGAAACCGGCCTCGGCCAGGTAGCGACCCAGTTTGCGCGCCTGTTCATAGGCCGGTTCGCCGGGTTGGGGCAACGAAGAGCCAAATACCGAGATGCGTTTGGGGTTGTTCATGTTTTCGTCTCTGATGGTGAGGTGTTCCATTGGCGGGAATAGTTGTGTGCCAGCTTTTCCAGAATGGCGGTTTCCAGGTCGATGTTGCAAATACTGGCGATTTGCAGCAAGTAGAGCGCAACGTCGGCCAGCTCAGCGGCCAGCGCGCCGGAATCGGGCGCTTCATCGCGCCACTGAAAGTGTTCCAGCACTTCTGCGGCCTCCAGAGCGAGCGAAATTGCCAGGTTGCGCGGGGTTTGTGGCCGCGGGCTGCCGGGATCGTACCAGCCCTGGGCGCGCACAAAATTGTGCATCGCCTGAGTCAATTGGGTGATGTCCATGCGGGCAATTATACCGTTTAGTTGGGGGTGGGGCGGTAACGGACGGGTTGCGTTTTGACTCGTTGGGTTTTGACCCCCGGTTGGGCCGCGGCGCGCTCGTGGGCGCGTTCCAACTGCCACAAAATGAAGCGCACCCGTTGGGACATGGAAGTGGCCAGATTCCACATCAGTTTGGCCCCCAATTCGGCGTCGTCCTCCGCCAGGGCCAGCAGCCGCTCACGGCTGAGCGCCAGCACGGTCGCGCCCTCCGGCCCGGTGATCAAATCCGCGGTGCGCAGCCCCTGATCGAGCATGGAAAGTTCACCGGTCATCTGCCCGGGTTTGATGGAGGCCACCCGCCGGGGTTGCTTGGGCGCGGTGCCGGGGTTTTCCGGGTCCTGCCAGACTTCCACCGTGCCCGATTGCACGATGTACATCTCGTTCCCGGTTTCGTCTTCGTTGACGATGTTGGTGTAGGGCGGGTAAGTCTGCTGCCGGAACTGGGCTGCCAGCCGGGTGCGCTGGGCCAGGTTCATGTCGCGGCCGATGTCCGAGTGCGCCAGAAAATGGGCTACTTCTTGAATACGCGCCAGCTCCTCATCCCCCACCGGGGTATAGAGTTCATCCGAGGAGAGGGGTAACCCCAGAAAAGCGGCTACCAGGCGGTTGGTGGTGGCGGGCGTCTCGAAATGCGGCCAGTGCCCGGATTTGGGGATGATGCGTAAATCGGCTAACGGCCACTCGTCGGCGACCACGCCCGCGTCCCGCAGCGGCACGGTGTTGTCCTCCGCCCCCCAGATCACCAGGGAGGGAGTCTCGATCTGCCCGATCTGGCCGCTGAGGTTGTTCTCCAGCATAGCGCGGAAACACTCGGCGCGCACACGGCCCTGCCCGGGACGCCGCGCGTCCGCCCGCAGCCGGTGGTAGTCCCTCTCCGTGATGCCGGTGCGCTCCGCAAACGAAGCCGGGCGCATGATCCGGTCGGTCAGGCCGACGAAGTACCTTTCTACCAACGACACAATCAGGCTGGTGAGGCCAAAGCGCTCCAGGGCCGTGATGGGAGAGACCGCCAGGTTGATGAACGTGGACAGCTTGCCCGTGATGGTCGGGTTGAGCAACACCATGCGCTCGACCAGCGCGGGATGGCGTAAGGCCATTGTCAGGCTGATCATGCCCCCCATGGAGTGCCCGACCAGCACCACCGGCCCGTCGCTAAGCTCCTCCAACAAATCCGCCAGGAGCTCCACGTATCCCGGGATGGTCGCCCGCTCGGGCAGCGGGGGCGATTGGCCGTACCCCGGCAGGTCGATGGCAATGCAATGAAACCGCTGGCTGAGCAGCCCGGTCAGCGGTGACATGGCATACCACGACGAGGACCAGCCGTGAATCAAGAGCGCGATTTGCCGGTTCGGTTTGCCCGCGGTGACCGCGTGGATGGGTTGGCCCTCGACGGTGAAAATGACTTCCTGGGTTTCTTCCATAGGCCTGTGGCAATGTTGTAGCTACCGTCAATTAGGAGTTACGCAGTTGGTGAAATCAAGTAACCTGAGTTGCGGATAAGAAAGCTTTTTACCCGGTTGTCATTGCGAGCCGCGATAGCGGCGAAGCAATCTCCCATCGTGGGCTGTGAAGGAGATGGCTTCAGGGCTTCGCCCCTC
>JALUWE010000391.1 GCA_027019845.1 Anaerolineales bacterium
AGACGAAAAGCCGGACTGAACCGGTTACCGGCTTTCCTCGGCTGCTTTTTGCTTTCTGAAATCCACAAAACGGTAGCCAACTCCTCGTTCCGTCAGAATGTATTGGGGATTGGAGGGGTCTTTTTCTAATTTTTTTCGCAAATAATTGACATACAGGCGCACGTAGTGGGGTTCGTCACGGTATTCGTACCCCCATACCTTGACCAAAATCTGATCGTGGGTGAGCACCAATCCGGCGTTTTGAACCAGATGGTATAACAGCCTGTATTCCGTGGGCCGCAGACTGACTAGCTTGCCGTCCACCCAAACCTGACGTCGTTCGAAGTCGATCTTGAGACGATCATCCACCTCGATCAGGCCGCGCGTGCTGGCCTTGAGCGCTTCCGAGCGGCGCAGCACCGCCCGAACCCGGCTGACCAGCTCACGGGGGCTAAAGGGTTTGGTGACGTAATCGTCCGCTCCCAGTTCCAGACCGCGAACGCGATCATCCTCTTCCCCTTTGGCAGTTAGCATGATCACCGGTACGTCGCTGACTTCGCGAATCATTTGTAAGACTTCAAAGCCGTCAATGTCGGGCAGCATCACGTCGAGCAAGATCAGGTCGGGGAGCGCGTCTCGAAGCTGTCGAATAGCTTCCTGGCCGCTGGCCGCCTCGATAACTTGAAACCCGTCATGTTCCAGGTTGAGGCGGATGAAACGCGCCATCCGTCTCTCATCTTCCACGATCAGAATGCGCCGGTTGAAAAAGTGCTCATCAGGCTTCATGTCGTTCTTATTCTCGTACGAACCCAATGATCTGTTCGTCTTCTTCGGTGGGCATGAGTTCGATGAAATTGATGCGCTGCATCGGCCAGATCACCTGCACGACACCAACGGCCAGATAGTGAAGGTCTTTTCCGTCCAGCTTTCTGGGATTGCTGACCATGATGAACTGGTCCGTTGGGGAGGGCAATTCTTCGATTTCTCCGACAACCGGGTCCGTGTCTTCGAGGTGCAAAATGATGGAAATGGGCATAAAACCTCCAGCGTTACTCAACGGATGAGTGCTTGAACGATCAGTTTTCCCAGGGCGATGACATCACCATGATGTAGCGTAACCGGAATATGGGGTTCGATTTTGGAGCCATTCACCCAGGTGCCATTGGTCGAGCCTAAATCGACAAGTTTGACGGTTTGGTTGTCCTCCACACGGATAGAGGCGTGAAGGCGGGATACTCCTTTTTTGAAAGCGTCGAAAGGGGAGAGGTCTATTTCGGGTCTGGCCGCGCCGTCCAGCCGCCCCAGAGTGAATTCGGTGCCATTTTCGAGGGCGATCATCTGCCCGGTTTCGACAATGTGCAGGGCAATGGCCACATCCTGAACCACGGCAGGCCTGGCGGGGGGTAAAGAATCTACCTGATCGCGGATTCGTTCTTCGCTTGATAGGGCGCTGACGTTCGATAGGGCCTTCAGGAATTCGTCCACGCTCTGAAAGCGATCATCCGGGTTTTTTTCCATCGCCCGGACGATGATCTGTTCCACGTCTTCGGGGATATCGGGGTTGATCGTGCGCGGCCAGGGAAGGGGCGCGTTGATGTGTTTGAAGACGGTGGCAATCGGTGTTTCAGCAATGAAGGGGAATCTGCCCGTCACCAGTTGGTACATCATCGCCCCTAAAGAGTAAATATCCGAGCGGGCGTCTCCCGCCTGTCCCAATCCTTGTTCGGGGGACATATAGGCAGGTGTACCAACGAGGGCGCCGGTGGTGGTGAATTGGGGGCCGCTCACAATTTTCGCCAGCCCAAAGTCTGTTAAGACCACCCGTTCGCCCTTGTCGATCATTACATTGGCCGGTTTTATGTCTCGGTGGACCACTCCGGCCCTGTGGGCGTAGGCGAGAGCGTTGCCGACATTGGAAATGATCCAGAGCACCTCTCGAAGAGGCATGAGTTTCCCTTCGGCCAGGTTATCTTTGATCAGTTTTTTCAATGTTGGGCCGTCGATATACTCCATTACCATGTAATAGAGCGCGCCTAAAGAGTCGAAGTCGTAGACTTGAACGATGTTAGGGTGGCTTAGGGAGGCCACGTGTTTGGCCTCTCGCTGAAAGCGATTGAGGATATCGGTTTTTTCGGACAAAAATGAGTGGAGGATCTTGATGGCTACGTATCTTTCCAAATGGGCGTGATAGGCTTTATAGACCTCAGCCATTGCGCCGCGGCCAATTTTTTCGATAATTTGGTATTTGCCGATGGTTTTGTCCAAAAAACCATTCATTGCCGTCGAATAATGATTTGTATTTTCAATTTCCCCAGCGCAATGATGTCGCCATGCTGTAATACACGCGGGACGTGGGGTTTCAACTTGTTGCCATTGACTCTGGTGCCATTGACAGAGCCTAAGTCTACAATGGAAACCCGCCCATTTTCCATAGTAATTTTGGCATGTACACGCGAGACACCCTGGACATAGGCGTTATAGGGCGTTAAGTCCACATCGGGGAGTGTTGTTTGGCCCGGGCTACGGCGTCCCAGGGTGAATGTGTCTTTTCCCTGTAGAGGCACGAACTGGTCTAATTCAATGACATGGAGCGTGATAACAGCTTCACTGACCGCCTCCTGAGGCAGAATTTCTTCTAACTTTTTTATCTCGGAGGTAATCCGTTGAGCAAAGCTTCCCGTAGTACGCTTGAGGGATTTGGTGGTAATATGCTCTACGTTCAGTTGGGAACCACACTCGCTACAGAAAATTGCGCCGAGGTACTCCTCATGTTTGCAGGTTGGGCAACGAATCATCTTCTTTTTACCTCCGTGCCAGGGGGCAAAAGCAAAGCTCTCGTTCCATATTTGATTCGTTTCCCCCCTTCCTCACTAAACGAACTGCCTCTTTCCAGCCTTCCGGCTTCTCCTAATACCGCGGTAGCCAAAGTGCTTTCACCCTGAGCTAATAGATGTGTGGCTAAATATCTAAGTCGGCGGGTTGCCTGTTCAATATTCCCCTCTTCCATATCTTGCTTTGCCTGTTCCTGCATCCGGTAAAGGGTAAGGCGCGACATTGCCTGTACGATCTCGGAGGGTGGGGAATACTTTTGTTCTTTTTTATAGACCGGGCGTGAGAATTTGATGAAATGGCGAACGGTGGGGATGGTTCGCGCCGGCACCTCGAGCTTGAGAGCGCCATCCAGCAAAGTGTAAGAGGGGGTAGAGAAATGGCCTTTGACCAACAATTCAAATATCACCTTGAGGCTTTCTTCTCGATAAACGTTCCCCAACTTTAGTGGGGTATCGAGAGAGATGTTGGAAGGCTCGGGCTGAAGGCGAAAAGCATATTGAATTTCAACGTTGGGGTTGTTTTCGAATTGCAAGGTAGTGTTTTCGGCAAAAATATTGTTCAATTCTCTGAATTTTAGTTCCAGAAAACGTTGAATGTCTCTGGTTCCTGTCACGTATACGCTGTTTCCGCCCGTTTTTTCCGCTAGCATATCTAAAAATTTGTCATTCCATTCGTTCCCAATTCCCAAACCGCTAATGGTGATGCCCTGCTCTTTTGCCTCGTCCGCCAGTTTCAGGCAATTTTCCTCGTCGCCATAGGTGTGTCCATCCGTAATCAGAACGAGATGGTTGATGTGGTTGGGGCGTAAGAAGCGCGTGACCTCTGTCATCCCGGCTTGCAAGCCTTTGTAGATTTCCGTTCCGCCTCCTGTTTGCAGCAAACTGATTTGGGCTTCGAGCCGATCTCTCCGATAGCCCCGCGCCGCCGGGACAATTACTTCCGCGCGGTCACTGAAGGCCACAATGGAGAGATAATCGATGGGTCTTAGTTGTTGGACGAGTCTTTTCGCGGTGGCTTTGACGATATCCATGCGGGCGCCTTGCATGGATGTGGAGCGATCAACCACAATGCAAAGGTTTAGCGGAATTTCGCTCGGCTCGTTTTCTGCCGCAATGGGTGTAATCTCAAGCAAAACGTAAATCAGTTGGGGGGCTGTGGTTTGGAGCAAGCCAGGGCGGCTATAAAGCGTGTTGATAGCTATGCTGGGCGAGGGGTCGACTTCTGCAAGCGATTTGTCATACTCGGCGCGTTTCTCCGCGTCAAATAACGTGTCGTATGCCTCCTGGATGCGCAAAAATTGCTCGACCGCTCCCGGGGAGGGGTTGGCATCAGGGTGCAGACGACGAGCAGCCTGGTGGTACGCGCGGCGGATCTCTTCAGGAGTGGCATCCCGCGGGACACCAAGTCGCACATAATAGTTATCAACCAATTCGGACATGGGCTTTTTGGAAATCAGTCGGGCATGCGTACAAGGATGGCAGTGATGTTATCTGTACCTCCCGCGGCATTTGCTGAATCTACAAGTGTCTGACAGGCACGATGCGGGCTTGGTGCAGCGGCGATGAGACGAAACATCTCGGCATCTGACACGAGGCCCCAAAGCCCGTCGGAACATAGTAACACATATCCGGGTTGTGGTAGTGGGGCAGTTGTCACGTCCGGCTCAAAGGGTTCGCCTTGTCCCAGTGCTCGATATAGGACATTACGTTGTGGGTGGACTTCGGCTTCTTCGGCTGTAATCTGGCCTAACTCCTCGAGTCGTTTTACCAGCGAGTGGTCACGGGTTAGGACTTGCATCCGGCCATCCAAATATACCGCGTAGGCTCGGCTGTCTCCGACATGCGCTATCGTCATTCGACTCCCCAAGATAACCACAGCTGTCAGGGTTGTCCCTCCGCCAGGCGCCTGCCTGACAACCGCCTGATGGGCCTCGAGCACGCCTTGTGTCATGATGTCTTGAAGGGACTCTTGGGGTGTTTTCGGCACCACACTGAATATAGGGGAATACAGTTTGGTGATGAGGTAGTTGGACATCGCTCGAATAGCCACTTCGCTGGCTACCTCGCCATGCTGATGCCCTCCCATTCCATCGGCAATAATGTAAATCCCAAACGGTAAGGAAGTGGTGTTGCCTGCCAATGTAGCTGTAAACGTGTATAAAGAGTCCTCGTTATGGTCTCGTTGTTGTCCAACCGAACGAGCGCTGCCAACGATTAACTGAGGCGGTTCCAGACGGGGAAGCCCGGTGCTGATAGGTTCCAGTTGGTCTTCAGAAAGAGGAGCTGTGGTTAATTCTGCATCGATGGTTGGTTGTTGATCTTGTCCCAACAACCGCTGAAAAAATTTTTTCACAGATCGGTCTCCTGTGCATGTCGTCTTTTAGGCTCGAAGGTATGCAACAACTGCGCAAAAAACAAGGAAGCGGATGTTCGCCTGCCTCTCAGCTTAACCCGTGTAATCACAATTATAAAGGAAAAGTCTGCCGTGGCAGACTTTTAATGAAACTTAATCTGGCAATTCCAGTCAAATTAACAAAGCGTATACTCTATGATCGATGGAGCCAAAATAAAGAATACCATCATGAATGATCGGGGTGCCGGTAATCGGGCCTTCGGTGCTAAATTTCCAGCGCAATCTGCCTGTTCGATACTCCAGGCAATACATGTGTCCATCCACCGAACCACAATAGACAGCGTCTTTATACACCGCGGGAGAGCCGTTCACCTGGTTTTCGGTTCGAAACCGCCAGATCTCTTTCCCGCTGCTTTCGTCCACACAATAAATAAACCCATCTGCCGCGCCGACGATTACATAACGTTCCACGGTTGCCGGCGTGGAAATCGATGGTTTTCCCAAACGAAAGCGCCAAAGCACCCAACCGTCGGCCTCATCTAGAGCATACAGTATCCAATCCATTGAGGAGAAGAAAACCGTGCCGTTTTTGATAACTGGGGAAGAGGTAATCGCCCGCTTGGCCTTGAAGCGCCATTTTATGCTGCCGCCAAAATCGACGCAGAAAAAATCGCCGTCTTCGGTGCCAAAATACACATAATCGTTTGTGATAAAGGGCGTGGAGCGGATGGCAACGCCGGTATCCATTCTCCAGGCACGTCTGGCGTTTGTGCTGTTTACCGCGTGGAGATAGCCATCGTCAGAGCCGACGAATATGTGGCCTTGAGCTATTCTGGGCGAGGAGCGAATCGGTCCCTCTGTAGCATATTTCCAGATAAGTTTACCCAATCTGGCAGATATGGCATAAAGATTGCCGTCCTCAGAGCCAAAAAACACTTGTTCATCCACTACAAGTGGCTTGCTCACCACTCCTCTCTCGGTTGCATACTTCCAGATGAACTCGCCAGAAGCCGCATTCAGGCAATACACGTTGTGATCGTAGCTCCCGACATAGATATTCCCCTTATAAAAAGTGGGGGAACCACGCACTTCATCTTCACACTTGAAAACCCATAAGGGCTTTATCGCCGCACCTTTTTGCAGGGAGGCCTCCGGTAACGCTCGCGATAACACTCCCGTTCGTCGGGCGACGGTCAGGATGGCTTCCTTCATTGCCTGGGCGTCTTTAAACCGATCTTCAGGGTTGTATTGAAGGGCAGTATTGATCACCGCCTCGAATTCCATGGAGACTGCCGGATTGATTTTGCGAATCGGGCGATCCGCAAATGAGAAGGGCGGCTCCAGACGCGGATCTCTTTTCGTGAGCAAATGATGAAGGGTAGCCCCCAAAGCATAAATATCGGCCAGCGGGGTGGCCTCGCCACGGTACTGTTCCGGCGGGGAGTATCCTTCGGTTCCTACCTGTGTGCCTTTTTGCCCCGTCTGAAAGGGCTTCGCAATGCCGAAATCTACCAGTATGATGTCATTATACTGGTTGATCATTACGTTCGAGGGTTTCATATCGCGAAAGATGATCGGATCAGGCTGTTGGGAGTGCATATAGTGCAGCACATCGCACAAATCTATTGCCCATTTGATGACCTGGTCCTCAGGCAGGAATCCCTCTACTTCATTTGCCAATTGTTCCAGGTTTTTCCCCCGAATGAACTCCATCACCAGGTACGATCTCTCTCCCTGGGTAAAGTAATCGAAAATTCGTGGAATGGCAGGATGTTGCAAAGACGCGAGCACATTGGCTTCTCGCTCGAAATTCTGAACGATAGTTTTGCGCATTACGGGATCGCGGGCCTGGTTCACCATCTCTTTTACCGCGACCAGCTTGATCATCTTTGGAAAGTGCAAATCGCGCGCCCGGTAAACTGCCCCCATCCCGCCTACACCCACGACTTCTTGAATCAAATAACGATTCGCGAGAGTAACTCCCGAACTCAGATGTTGCCCGTCCTCTCTCGAGAGTCCAGGGCCGAAACTTTGGGTAATGCGATGCGTTTCCAGAACCTTACCTCCAAACAAGAGCCAAACTATTTGCAAAACAATGTCGTGAAATAGAGGTCAGAACGAACTGCCTCGTCCCAACAGTTTTTCGGCCTCTTCTGGCGAAGGTACGTATAGCCTAACCGGGTAATAAAAGGCAGGTGGAGTTACCGTGAAGTATATCAGATAATATTCGTTTAACAACCGGAAAAAAACGTGGTGGTTATTCAATCTTTTGTCCTAAAAGCATCATTCTGTTGGGGTTGGCCCACCATGTCTTGGCGAAGAGGCATCTCGATGAAGAAAGTGCTACCTTTACCATATTCGCTTTCGACCCAAACCCTGCCGTGATGCGCCTCCACAATGGATTTGACAATTGCCAGTCCCAAACCGCTGCCGCGCTGTTTACTGGTTTTCCGATTGGGAACGCGGTAGAACTTTTCGAACAAACGCAGTTGATCCGCGGGCGAAATGCCTATCCCTGTATCTTGCACTTCGAACAACAGCTTGCGCTCGTATGGCTGTATCTTGACCGTCACAAGCACCTGACCACCAGGGTCCGTATATTTGATGGCGTTTTCAACCAGGTTATGGAGCGCCTGCTGTAATAACGAGGGATCCGCCTCTATAAGCGGGAGCGCTGTGGAGGGATATTGCACATTCAACGTGATATTTTTCTCATCCGCCTGAAACCGCAAAGAACTGATAACTTGCTGTACTGTATCTTGAACAGGTATCATCTCCAGCTTCAGGCCAATCCCCGCTTCGATGCGCCCTAGGTCCAGCAGGTTGTTGACCATTTGCGACATACGATCCACACCGTGCAGGATCTTACGAATGTATTTGGACTGATCTTCATTGACGTGTCCGACCATTTGGAGCATGGTTGCATACCCACGGATTAGCGTCAGCGGGGAGCGCAAGTCATGGCTAACCGTGGAGACAAAATCCGACTTCAAGGCATCGATTTCCTTGAAGCGGGTCACATCCCGTAAAACACACACGCGCCCCATAAGCTGGTTTTCCGCCATGACCGAAGTGGCCTTGGCGACGTACACCTTTCCATCCGGTAGCTCCACCTCTTCGATCACCTCTTCAGTTTGCAGATCATCCACCGGCGCCTTCAGTAAAGAAATGATCGCTTCTTGAGAGACCGCCTCTTCAATAGGAATCCCCAGTTCGATAGCCGAACCGTCTCCAAAAACCTGCCAGGCAGCCGGATTTGCCAATAACAAATGATTTTTGGCATCCGTCACCAGCACGGGGTCCGGCGTTGAGGCCAAGATGGCAGCCAGCCGTTGCCGTTCGATTTCTGCATTCAACAATGCTCTTCTTTGTTCGTCCAGGTGATTTTGCAGGCTGACTCGCATCCGCTCGAAGGCCCGCCGCATTTGGCCGATTTCGTCCTCACCCCCGACCACCAGCGGGCGGGCCAGCTCCGCCTGGTTTTGGGCAATATTGGTGGCCTCGAACGCCAATCTTCGCAAAGAACGGGTGACTAATCGCAGCGTGACTCGCAGCAATGCCATCAGCACCACCGCCACGACAAACAGAATGCCAAACAATGGCGTGGCAATCGTCAGCGCTTTTTGTTGTACCGCCTGGGCCGGAACCGACACAATAATCGTCCACGGTTTTCCGCGCACCGGCTGGTAATAGACGATATTTCTCGTCCCGGTAGGGCCGGTTTCGGTGTCGAAGAGGGCGGTATTCCGGGCTTTTCCCTCATAAGTGGTCAAAATCAAATTGGAATCCGTATGATAGAGCACCTTTCCCTGATCACTGATTAACATCCCGGCTCCCCCGAGGTCAACAACGCTTTCCAGGCCGGTGATCACCGCGGAGGTAAAAGGGTTTGATTCGAAATCGCTTCTGCCGATCAAAACCCGCCCAACAGACTGATCCTGGTCTTTGATGCCCGCGATAAATGACAACTCTACGAAGGGCCTCACCTCGGGACGTTCAATAACGTAATATTGAAAAGGAACACCCTCGAAAGCGAAGGAAAGCGCGGACCGTTCCAGGCTGATCAAGTCGGAAGCACTCGATTTGGCGGAGGCGACCACCTCACCGTTGCGCCCCACAACGAGAAGTTGGGAGAAAAACGGGTTACGAAGCAATTGTTGGGATAAGATGTCGGACAAGGTGGCCTGATCGGCTTGCAACAATTCCTGGTCAGAGGCCAGCTCCAGGATCGTGCTCTGCCCTATCTCTACGGTATACGGCAGGCTTTCGGCAGCCACAGAGGCGGCCTCTTCCATCCGGCTTTTCACGAAATCTTGGGCTATGTTGGCAGCAATGACCCATACGACAGCCGTAAGCGCCAAAACCATCAGCCCTACAACAGGGCCAAGTAAGTAAAAGGAACGCGTTTCCAGACTCTTTTCCGCCGGAGAGGGCACCATTTTGCCTTGCTTTCCCCACAGAGTCGGGACACCGACCGCCAACACCTCCCCCACCACACACGCCAAAATAAGCGGAATGCCGAAAGCCATCGCCATCACCCCGGTACGGGCCAGAGCAAAGTCCAATAGAACGGGCAGCGCACCTTCCAGGCCAAGCATCGTCCCGAAAATGAAGAACACGGGATAGAGGATCATCAAGATCAGGCCGGCGATCAGGGGATGGCGCAGCGCGCGGTAAAACGACGTGCGGTAGCGCTGGTTGAGGGCAGCCCCCAGCACTGCGCCCATCACACCATACACAAGTGGCTGAAAAGGGTCATGCGTATCGAACAGCGCCAGCAATCCCCCGGAAAGCGCTGCCAACGCCAGTGATGCCGGTGTGCCTAGCAGGCCTGCCGCCAACACCCACGGAAGCGCGGCAAAGACCATCACCGCGGGCGGGCTGGGACTCACCGGCAAACCGGGCGCGGGTAAGGCCCCGCCGGTGGGGAGGCGAATTCCAACGAACAAGGAGGCGATCACTTCGAGAACGAGCGCCCCCCCCAACACAACCAGTTCCCGACCCCCCCATGGCCGGCGCGCATCCCGCCACCGCCACCCCAGGTACACCAACCCCGCCAAAAAAAACAGCCACCCCAACCAGCCGATCCAGGTTGGCGGCCATTGAAAATAAGGGGTTTGGTCCTGAAAGAGCGTAGCAAGCAAGGACATGCGAACTACTTTCGTCGGGTCAACGTACCCATTCGATCATCTCGCGCGTGGCCTGAGACAGATCGGAGAAAACGCCTCTGCGGTGCGGCGGCAACATTTCAGCCAGCACATACATGGCTTCCCGCGCCATTTGTTCGAGTTCCCTGGCGCGCGCGCGCCTGAACTCGGGCCGGATGCGAAATGGACGGCCAATCTTCACGTGCGCGCCCGGCTGCCACCACCGCCGGGAGAAAGGCACCGTCGGGAAACCGGGTGTGCCCTCGATAGCGACCGGGATGATCGGGGCCCCGCTGCGGCTGGCGAGGTAAACAGCCCCCTCGCGCGGGGACTGCAACGCGTCGTTCCGCGTCCCCTCCGGCGCGACCAGCAAAATCTCGCCAGCGCGCAAAACGTCCAGGGCCGTCTGTACCGCGCGGCGATCAATGCCGTCCCGCCGCACGGGAATGACCCCCCATAGCCGGGGGAAAATGCCCACCAGCGGGTAATCATACGATTCTACTTTTGCCAGCGGCACAATGTCGCGAGGCATGGCGTGAACCATGACCAGTGGGTCGATGAAGGCGATGTGATTCATCATCAGAATCGCCGCTCCCTGCTCCGGGATGTTCTCCAGGCCCTCGACGCGTTCTACTTTGGCAAGCAGCGTAAAGCCAATGTGGCGTAGCAAAAACCGGCAGAGCCGCCGGCGCCACACCAGATCGGCGGGGTTGTACGCTTCCGTCATATGTTCCAAAGGATTGACGAGCGATAAGCGCATACTACACATCGAAGAGATACACGCCTCGATAGGCAGGCGGTAACTGCCGGGCTAATGCCCGCATGATTTTGTGTGTCCCTTGGCGAACAGCCTCCCTCCGGTTGGGATAGGGGTCGAGATGAAACATCTTCCCAATTGTAAGGGATATTTTTGGCTTGCGAAACCTTTTTAAGCTGCCATACACATTTTTGTCTTCTGTGCCTACGAAAGTGATCGGCAAAACAGGCACCTGTGCTTTCCAGGCGAGATAGGCTGCGCCGCCAGCCCCTTCTTCCAGCGCGCCAGTCACGCTCTGACGCCCTTCCGGCGCCAGCGCGATGAAGCGGCCTTGTGCCAGCCCTTGCAGTGCGGCCCGGAGGGCGCGGCGGTCCGGTCTTCCACGGTGTACCCAGATCACGCCATACGCATCCAGCAGTTTACCCAGGACCGGGTAATCGTACAGCTCGGCCTTCGCCAGCCCGTCGGGGGCCACGGGCAGGAAAGCCAGCCCCAACGGCACGTCCGCGTCTCCCAGGTGATTGGTCACGATCAGCGCCGGCCCCTGCTCGGGGAAATTTTCCAAACCGTTCACCTCTGCCACTGTCAGCCAGCGGATGAGCAATCGTGAGACCAGCTGCCAAAGCTTCCGCCAGCGCAGACGGCGTTTGGTCAGTTCCGGCAGCCGCGTCAGGTGTGGACGCCAGACTTCGCTAACCGGTTTGGGCGGACTGGGGGAAACGGTTGACAGCATACACTCCTTGATACTCAGCCGGCAGCAACGCGGCAATATGCTGCATCACCAGGTCAGCGTTGCGCTGCCGCGCTTCGCGGCGTTCCCGGCCGCGCCCCGTAATGGGGGGCAGATGAAATGGTTTGCCGATGCGCATTTCCAATTTGGGACGCGCACCCCGCAACGCGCGTGCGAGCATCTCATCCGAGTTGCCCACCACGCCCACCGGTAACACCGGCGCCCGCACCTGGTCTACCAGATAGGCAATGCCGGGGTGGGCGCGTTGCATTCCGGGAACGTGGGAGCGCTGGCCTTCGGGCGCGATGGACAACGGCAAACCGGCCTCCAGCACAGCCACTGCTTTCTCTATCAACGCCCTGTCGATAGCGCCGCGGTGTACCGGGATCGTGCCATACATACGGACGATGATGTTCTGGCCCCGCCGGTGCCACAGCGCAGCCGCCCCCACGGTCTCCGCAGCGACCGGCCAGAAGGCGAGAATGAAAGCCGGGTCCACAATCGAAACATGGTTATACGCCACCAGATACGGGCCAGAGGGCGGGATGTTTTCCACTCCCAGGATGCGAATCCGGTACAGCACACGGAATATCTGGCGAAAAACAACGCGTAAGAGGCTTCTCCGTAACTGAAGCGTCCAGGAGACCCGGTATTTCTGCATGGTTTTTGACTGCTTTTCGACAATGATTATACAGCCGCTTTCTCAGACTGGAATCCGACCAGGGCTTTGATTTTCTCGAAAACCTGCTCCACGCTCAAGTTATCGGTGTTGATGATAATCGCGTCTTCAGCCGGTTTCAGGGGGGCGACTTCGCGGGTGGAATCGATGCGGTCGCGGGCGCGCATGGAGGCCAAAACCTGCTCGAAGGGGATGTTTTCCCCGCGCGCCAGGCATTCTTGATAGCGACGGCGGGCGCGCTCCTCCACCGAAGCGTCCAAATAAATTTTCAACTCCGCCTCGGGCAACACCACTGTTCCGATGTCCCGTCCAATCATGATCACCTTCCCCCGCAGCCCGATGCGGCGTTGTTGGGCCGACAAGGCCTTACGCACGCCAGGATATGCAGACACGATGGAAACCTTCGCGTCCACCTCGGGAGTGCGCAGCCACGGGGTCAGGTCCTCTCCGTCTACCAAAACGTCGTTGTCGCGCCCGTCTGCCACGGATGGCGGGCGCACATCGATCTGTGCTGTTTCGGACAAACGGGTCATCTGGCCTTCATCGTTGATGTCCAACGCGCGTTTCAGAGCAGCACTGGTGACCGCGCGATACATCACCCCCGAATCAAAATACAAATACCCCAGCAAGCGGGCGAGTTTCAACCCCAAAGTAGATTTGCCAGAACCTGCGGGGCCGTCAATCGCGATGATGTTTGGTATTGCCATACACTTTCCCTGCTCCAGCCAGGATTAACGCAGCGGCAGCTCGCTTTCTATTTCTTCCTCTGGAATGAATTGTGTCTCCCCCTCGGCGACCGGGCTTTCCGCCTGCACTTCCGAAGAACCGCCGCCAGGAAACAGGTCCGCACGCGCCCAGACGATGATCTGCTCCGAAACCGTTGGCGCCCGGCGCACGACCAGCCATGTCAACCAATCGCTCGCTGTGATCGCATCCCAGGCAGGCGACACCCGCCAGGTGAAATCCTGCCCGCGGTAAGAAAAGGCTGCTTTCAAGGCCGTCTGCTCCGCTGTGGTGACGATGGCCGACGGCAAATCTCCCGGCGAAACCGTCTCTTGAAAGCGCACGTAAGGCAGTTGGCGCAGGCTCCAGCGCAGTGAGGGATAATCCACCAGCACCACCACATCCAGGCTGTCCCGTCTTCCGGCAGACCACTCGCCCAGATCGCCCAACGTACGCATCAACAAATCTTGCTGCCCGGTCATCGCGCCAGGTGTCCAGACATCCATCTTGCGAGAGGTATCCCGAGAGCTGCCCCCCCAAATTCCGGATAGCATTCCGACCCCTAACGCCAAACACACCCCCAACACCGCGCCCCGCGTTGCCACCTGAGGCGGCCACGCGGTGGCGACCAATAGTGTGGACAGCACCCCCAGCATGATCGCCCCCCCAATGACCACCCAACGCAAAACATACACCCGATCTCCCGGTTGCACCACGGATAAACCCGCAACATTGACCCACAGGGCACTAAACAAAACCACCAACAACGCGGCCAAAGCCCAGGAAACGATGTTCTCGTAAGATTGTCCTGTCTCCCATTTCAAATACCGGGCGATCTCCAAAGCGGCCAACCCCCACAGAGACACCAGCGGCCAGGCCAGCTCGGCGACCTGACGACCTGGATACACCAACGCCAGTAGCAAAGCGGCCAGAAACCAGACACCCAGCGCGCGGCGCAGGGCTGTGGTATCCGATGGTTTGCCCGCCCAGGCGCGTCCCATCGAAATCAATCCGAAAACCAGCGCCAAAGGCTGGTACATCATCAAAGCCAACCCCAACCGGGAAGCCGGAACCCCAGAGGGAATCAGCCAGCCCTGGACGTAGGCGGGCAAAGCCGTCGCCATCGCGCCCAGGCCTTGCGGAAAACGCAAAAAAAGCGTCCCGGCCAATAACAGTGTGCCCCCCCCGGAGATGAAGCCTGCTCTAAGAGTGGCCGACCCGCTGCCGGGCAGGTCCGGCAGCCACTTGCTCGGGTTCTGGCGTTCACCACGGGGGAATATCCGAAAAGCGCGCAGGATGCCCCAGGTAAGTCCTAAACCAAGCATTCCAGCCCAAAATGGCGGGCCGGAGAGGATCGCCAGCCCGACCAATATCCCCCCCAGCACAGTTTGGGAAACCGAGAAGGCAGCCAACCCCAGCAGGCCAAAACCGACCGCCATCATGGGGCCGCCAGCCAGTCTGGAGAGGGCGACCAACCCCGGGTCAATCGCCAGGCCAATAGCCATTACCAGCGCGGCTTTGCGTCCCAATCGTTCCCGGAAGAAAAACGGCAGCAATACCAGCAGGCTGCCTGCAATGAGCGGCAACAGCCGGGCAAGTTGATCGCCGCTGCCAAACAGGAAGAAGAGCAATCCAGTGAGCAGCACGTAGCCTGGCTGAGCACCGATTTCCGTGGGGTTTCCTTGCGCGACGTCCCAGGCGCGCATAGCCCAGGAGGCCTCGAAATCCGACAGGGGGCTTTCCGGCGCTATCAAACGCACAA
Organism: Anaerolineales bacterium; assembly: GCA_027019845.1. GTDB lineage: Bacteria > Chloroflexota > Anaerolineae > Anaerolineales > JABWBV01 > JALUWE01. Next base: position 14,962 of record JALUWE010000391.1, read on the forward strand.
CAATTGCCAGAAAGAGCACCCCAAAGTACACGGCGTGTTCGATAGTCAGTGACTGATTTTTCATCGCCCGATATTATAACAGCGCAAGATCGGAAATTTGAAAAATCCCCGGGAATCAGATCCATCTCAGCAGACCGAAATTGTAGACTTAGCTATTCAACCTGAGCTTCGGAAAAAGCTCCCCTTTGGAAGGGTCACTGCGAACCGCGGTCAGTAGGACTTACGCAGTTCATGCCGGCTGTTGCCCGTGTCATTCTGAGCGCTGTTGTTTGTGTCATTCTGAGTGATAGCGAAGAATCTCAGCCATGGTGGGGGGAGATGGAGACGAACGACCGGGGACGGGGGACGGTTATTCGGCGCGTGATTATTGGGGGTCGGGGCGACCGGCCGGTCGCCCCGACGGTCGCTGCGCTCTCTCAATGACAGGGTTGCGCGTCATTCTGAGCGACAGCGAAGAATCTCGCTTGTGATGAGGGAGATTCTTCGGGCACTTCGTGCCCTCAGAATGACGGGGCTTGCAGGTCAAAGTCGCACCCAGACCTCACAGGTCTCAAAGCGCATAGAGATGCCCGGATGCGATCGATTTTGGGTAAAATCTTCCTGCATCGTGTGGTGGTAGACCTGTGAGGTCTAACCTGTCCTCCTATCACTTACTCCATGACCGCTACCCTCCCATCGGTGGGAACAATCACCAAAATCAACAAAATTCGGGTATGATTACAGTATGCAAACCGTTGAAATCCATCGCTGGTCAGAAACCGAGCCGCCATCAGAAGCCAGAATTCGGCAGCTCCTGGCGCAAGAAGGACTGGCACCGTATCAATGGGCAAACGGCCCGCACGATGTCTATGCCCCTCATTCCCATACCTACCACAAAGTGATCTATGTAGTGGCAGGCTCTATCCGTTTTGGGCTGCCTGAAACAGGCCAGCAAATCACCCTGGAAGCCGGAGACAGATTGGAATTGCCGCCCAACGTGGTCCACAATGCCGTAGTCGGGCCTGAAGGCGTGGTTTGCCTGGAGGCACATCGTTGAAGCGGGAGCCAGGAGAAGGCAAGATTCGCCGAGGGCAACATCAGTATTGCAATAGTACTTAAGTCCTGTTGGCTTACCCATCCCCCCCTTGACTTGCATACACTAGCGTGCTAAAATAACAACCAGAACCTGAACAATTTTCTTTGAAAAAGGCAAACCCGGTGAAAACCGGGGACGCAAAGCCATGGGTCTAAGGTTCACCCTGTGTGACTATGACTGCCAGGCTGCCAAAGATTGAAAGTGTACAAAATCGAAGGCAGACCTGGAAGTCAGGTCTGCTTTTTTTCGTTTTTTTCATCTTTTCAAGAAAGGAGGCTGTATCATGTTGTTCGCACCGAAAGAACAGGAAAAAGGGCAAGGGCTTGTCGAGTATGCACTTATTCTCGTCCTGGTTGCTGTTGTTGTCATCGTGATCCTCGCCCTGCTCGGCCCGGCGATTGGTAACGTGTTCAGCAACATCGTCACCAATATCTAGTGTTGCGCTATCATTCAATGGCTTTGGTAAGGAAAAAGCCCCGTCGTGAGACGGGGTTTTTTCCTTATTAAGACAGAAAATGCATCCCGCTGCCCACGATTAGGGCAAGCTGCCCCAGGTGATAGGTGATGCGTACTTTGATCCTGGCCTGTGAAACCGGGGCCACGAAACGATTCCAGGCCAACAAAACATCAGAAATGAAGAACAGCATCGCGCCTGCGCTCACCCATAGCGCAGCAGAGACACCCCATTCCTGCTCGCTGCGTACAAGCGTCATCAAAGCGGAGAGCAGCATGACCCCCATGAGAGTCGAGTAAACCATCACCGGGACCTGCAGGCGTGTTTTTCCCCTGGCGAGCAACCCCGCCCGTATGCGTCGATATACACGAATGCCCGTCAGCCCCACCACCAACACCAATACGAAAAGCGCCGGATCGAGGGGAGGCCGCGAGAGGTTGAATCCCACAATGTAAGCCAGATGTGCCAGCAGAAACGACACCAATCCGGGCACAAATCGCTCTTCTGGCAGCATCAAAAACACGTCCCCAAACAGGGAGAACACGATCCCGAGCGCGAACCAACCCCAACCATCCGCCTCCGCCCACATCGCGGCCCACCCCGCCCCCTCCGGCAGCCGCGACCAGACAGCGTACCCCATCCATCCCAAAATAGCCGCCATGACCCCCGGCTTGGTCAGATACCCCCATCTGCGCTTGTCCCAATACACCGCGGCCCAATCCACGCAGGCCACCAGAAGAGGCAACCACACCAACGACATCGGCACGCTTACCTGCGGTGTCCTTTGAAGCCGAACAGGCTGAGCATTCGCTCGTTGTTCCGCCAGTTTTTGCGTACCTTGACGCGCAAATCCAGAAACACCTTGCGCCCGCTCATGGCCTCGATCTCCCGCCGGGCCATCGAGCCAATGCGTTTGATCATCTCCCCCCCGCGCCCGATCACGATGGGCTTTTGGGACTCGCGTTCCACGAAAATGGTAGCCGCGATGTAGGCGCCCCCCTCTCCCCGCTCCTTGAATTCGTCGATGCGGATAGCGATGGCGTGCGGGACTTCGTCGCGCAGGCTCAACAACGCGGCCTCCCGAATCAAATCCGCGGCGATCTCGCGCTCGTACAAGTCGGTAATCTGATCTTCGGGAAAAAACGCGGGGTGTTCGGGCAGTTTGCTGATCAGCAAATCGAGCAACTCAGCCAGATTGTGCCCGTAGGCGGCCGAGATGGGCATGACAGTCGCGCGCGGAAAGAGCGCACCAAACGCGGCCTGCCGCGCTGCCAGCGTCTCCTGATCGATCAGGTCGATCTTGTTGACCGCCAGCACCTGGGGAGGGAGCACCTGCACAGAGGCGATCACCTCTGCCAGCAAATGGTCTTCATCGTGGGGAGGTTGGCTACCGTCCACGATGGTCAGCAACACGTCGGCGTCGTCCAGCGCGGCCTCGGCCTCCGCGTTCATGCGCTCGCCCAGCTTGTGCCGCGGGTGGTGAATGCCCGGCGTGTCGATGAAAACGATCTGGGCGTGTTCCAGGGTCAGGATGCCCAGTTGCTGGCGGCGTGTGGTCTGCGGCCGCGGAGTCACAGCCGCGATCTTCTGGCGTAAGACAGCATTGATCAGGGTGGATTTGCCCACGTTGGGCCGGCCGGCAACCGCGACGAAACCGGCGCGGTAGGATTGGGTGGAATTCTCGGCAGTCATGTGAACTATTGTAACCTGAATTGCGGATAACGATGGAGGAACTCGTGGCGAGGGTGTACCGCGCTCTCCGTTTGGCTTTCAGGGATGGTTCATGTGCGTTGCACCTTGCCGAAGGGAGGGGCGTGAACGAGCGTATCTGACACGTAAACGCGTGGTACACTTGACATATCACACCTCGCACGACAACCTGGACGGGTTAGACGGATAATGAGCAGGGCATTTGTCCCAAAACTCTGAGGACATTTGCCACCTCACGCTTTACACCTTCCTCAGTAAGATGGCATTTGGTTTAGATAGGACTTACGTACTTGAAAAGTCGCCCCTGGACCTCACAGGTCTCAAGGCGCATGGAGATGCCCGGATGCAATTTGTTTTGGGTAAAATCTTCCTGCATCGTGTGGTAGTAGACCTGTGAGGTCCTAACGGCGTAAGTATGGTTTAGAATGATTTGTTCCCTGACACACTTTGCCAGGGCGGAGTCCCCTGGTTTTTTTCATATCTTCTATCGCTGCTTTTGACCTTTCGTGAGGGAGCGAGGGGCGGGAGTATGGAACAGGAAGAAGGGGGCCGGGGTGTTCCTGGCTTTCCGTCTCCCTTTCCCCGCGCGGTCATATTACAGGAGAACAGTATGGACAGGCCAATCGTTACGATTGACGGCAACGAAGCGACTGCACACGTAGCCTTTCATCTCAACGAAGTAATCGCCATTTACCCGATCACGCCCGCCTCGCCAATGGGTGAACTGGCCGATCAGTGGGCTGCCGGGAAAAGGACCAACATCTGGGGCACCGTTCCCTTGATCGCGGAATTACAAAGCGAGGGGGGCGCAGCCGGCGCGGTACACGGCGCGCTGCAAACCGGCGCGCTGACCACCACTTTCACGGCCTCGCAGGGGCTGCTGCTCATGATGCCCAACTTGTTCAAAATCGCGGGGGAGCTGACCTCCGCGGTGATCCACGTCTCGGCGCGCTCCATCGCAGCTCAGGCGCTCTCCATCTTCGGCGACCATAGCGACGTGATGGCCGTGCGCTCCACCGGCTTTGGGATGCTGGCCTCCGGCTCGGTACAGGAAGCCCAGGACATGGCGATGATCGCGCACGCGGCCACGCTGGAAGCACGCGTGCCCTTCATTCACTTCTTCGACGGCTTCCGCACCTCGCACGAGGTCGCCAAAGTCGAGCAGTTGACCGTGGAGGACATGCGCGCCATGATCGACCCCGACCTGGTGCAGGCGCACCGCAACCGCGGCCTGTCTCCCGATAGGCCGTTCATTCGTGGTACCTCCCAGGGGCCGGACGTGTACTTCCAGGCGCGCGAGGCTGTCAACCCCTACTACCTGAAGTGTCCAGACATCGTGCAGAAAACGATGGACAAATTCGCCGCCCTGGTGGGCCGCCAATACCACCTGTTCGACTACGTGGGCGCGCCGGACGCGGAGCGCGTCATCGTGCTGATGGGCTCCGGCGCGGAGACTGCGCACGAGACCGTGGACTATCTGACCGGACAGGGCGAAAAAGTCGGTGTGCTCAAAGTCCGGCTGTACCGCCCCTTCGACGTGAAGCGTTTCGTCGAGAGCCTGCCCCCAACCGTCAAGGTGATCGCCGCCCTGGACCGCACCAAAGAACCCGGCAGCGCGGGAGAGCCGCTCTACCAGGACGTGGTCACCGCGCTGGCCGAGGCCCGCACCAATGGCGCCCCCCCGCCGCGCGTCATCGGCGGGCGCTACGGGCTGTCGTCCAAAGAGTTCACCCCCGCCATGGTCAAGGGAATCTTCGACGAGATGAAGAAAGATAACCCCAAGAACCACTTCACCATCGGCATCTACGACGACGTAACCCACACCAGTCTGGAATACGATCCCGATTTTTCGACCGAGGATCCGGAAACCATCCGGGCAGTGTTCTACGGCCTGGGAGCGGACGGCACGGTAGGGGCCAACAAAAACTCGATCAAGATCATCGGCGAGGAAACCGATTACCACGCGCAGGGCTACTTCGTTTACGACGCCAAAAAATCCGGCGCGATGACCGTCTCCCATCTGCGTTTTGGCCCCAAACCGATCCAATCCGCCTACCTGATCACCAAAGCCAACTTCGTCGCCTGCCACCAGTTCCAGTTTCTGGAACGCATCGACGTGCTCAAAGCGGCGCAGGAAGGGGCAACCTTCCTGCTCAACAGCCCCTACGGCCCGGAGGAGGTCTGGGACCACCTGCCGCGGCAGGTGCAGCAGCAAATCATCGACAAGAAACTGCGCTTCTTCGTGGTGGACGGCTACAAAGTGGCGCGGGAAACCAGCATGGGACGGCGCATCAACACCATTTTGCAGGCCTGCTTCTTCGCCATCAGCGGGGTCTTGCCGCGCGAGGAGGCGATTGCCAAGATCAAGCAGGCCATCAAGAAAACCTACGGGCGCCGCGGGGAAGTCATTGTCGAACGCAATTACGCGGCAGTGGACATGGCGCTGGATTACCTGCACGAGGTGCGGGTTCCGGACGCGGTGACCAGCACGCTGGAGCGGGTGCCCCCGGTCCCGGCCAACGCGCCCGAATTCGTGCAAAACGTGACCGCCAAAATGATCGCCCAGCAAGGGGATGAACTGCCGGTTTCCCTGCTGCCCGCGGACGGCACCTACCCCTCCGGCACCACGCAGTGGGAAAAACGCGGCATCTCGATGGAAATTCCGGTCTGGGACCCGGACATCTGCATCCAGTGCGGCAAGTGCGTGCTGGTTTGCCCGCACGCGGTGATCCGCGCCAAAGTGTATGACCCCGCGCTGCTGGCCGCCGCGCCTGAAACCTTCAAACACGCGCCAGCGCGCTGGAAAGGACACAAAGACAAAGTCTACACCTTGCAGGTTTCGCCAGAAGACTGCACCGGCTGCACCCTGTGTGTGGAGGTCTGCCCGGTCAAGAACAAGAGCAACGTCTCGCTGAAAGCGGTCAACATGGCCGATAAAGAACCCATCCGCGAACACGAGCAGGAAAACTGGGACTTTTTCCTCAGCCTGCCCGAGATGCCGCGGGAGGCGATCAACCACGGGCTGGTCAAAGACGTGCAGCTTCTGGAGCCGCTGTTCGAGTTCTCCGGGGCCTGTGCAGGCTGCGGGGAGACGCCCTACATCAAATTGATGACCCAACTGTTCGGGGACCGCGCCATCGTAGCCAACGCCACCGGCTGCTCTTCGATTTACGGCGGCTACATGCCCACCACCCCTTACACCGTCAACAAACAGGGCCGCGGCCCGGCCTGGTCCAACTCGCTGTTCGAAGACAACGCGGAATTCGGCCTGGGGATGCGCCTGACGCTGGACAAACAGATCGAGTACGCCCGCGAACTGGTCGACCAACTGCGGGAGGTGATCGGCGAGGAGCTGGCCACCGCGCTGCTGGAGGCCGATCAGAGCACGGAAGAGGCCATCGCGGCGCAGCGCGAGCGGGTCGCCCGCCTCAAAGCAGCCCTCGCCGGTGTGGACAGCCCCCCCGCGCGCGACCTGCGCTCCCTGGCCGACGTGCTGGTCAAAAAGAGTGTCTGGATCGTGGGCGGCGACGGCTGGGCTTATGACATCGGCTACGGCGGCCTGGACCACGTGCTGGCTTCGGGCCGGGACGTGAACGTGCTGGTGCTGGACACGGAGGTGTACTCCAACACCGGCGGGCAGATGTCCAAAGCCACCCCGCGGGCCGCGGTCGCCAAGTTTGCTGCCAGCGGTAAGCCGTTGCCTAAGAAAGACCTCGCTATGCTGGCCATGACCTACGGCAATGTGTACGTGGCGCGGGTCGCGCTGGGCGGCAACGATGCCCATACTGTCAAAGCCTTTCTGGAGGCCGAATCCTACCCCGGCCCATCCCTGATCCTGGCTTACAGCCCGTGCATCGCCCACGGCTACGACCTGGCCCACAGCCTGGACCAGACCCAACTGGCCGTCAAATCCGGCTACTGGCCGCTCTTCCGCTTCGATCCCCGGCTGGCCGAACAGGGAAAAAATCCTTTCCACCTGGACTCCAAACCGCCTTCCATCCCGCTGGTAGACTACGTGTACAACGAAACACGCTACACCATGCTGGCACACAGCCAGCCCGAAGCGGCCAGGAAATTGCTCGAACAGGCACAGGAAGACGTGTACGCGCGCTGGAAGATGTACGAACAGTGGGCAAAGATGGAGAATGGCTCGTAATTGGGTGCCAGTTGCCCAATTACAAATTACAAGGAGCGTGATTCATGATCGATCTATCCACCACCTACCTGCACATGTCTCTCAAAAATCCCATCGTGGCCTCTGCCTCGCCCCTGTGCGAAAACCTCGACAACATCCGGCGCATGGAAGATGTGGGTGTGGCCGCGGTGGTGCTGCATTCCCTGTTCGAGGAGCAGATTACCCTGCAAAGTGTAGACCTGGACCGCTACATCTCCTCCGGCAGCGAAAGTTTCGCCGAAGCGCTGTCCTACTTCCCCGACATGCGTTATTACAATCTGGGGCCCGACGGCTATCTGGAGCACATTCGCAAGGCCAAAGAGATGGTGGACATCCCGATCATCGCCAGCCTGAACGGCTATTCCAGCGGGGGGTGGATTCGCTACGCCAAAATGATGGAAGAAGCCGGGGCTGACGCGCTGGAACTCAACATTTACTACCTTGCCACCGACCCCCAAACCACCAGCCAGGAAATCGAACGCATGTACGTCGAGCTGGTGCAGAACGTCACCAATAGCATCCAGATTCCCGTGGCCGTCAAACTCAGCCCCTACTTCAGCGCAACCGCCAACATCGCCCATCAGTTGACCGAAGCGGGCGCAAAGGGGCTGGTGCTCTTCAACCGCTTCTACCAACCCGACATCGATCTGGAAACTTTGGAAGTCATCCCCAACCTGACCTTGAGCACCCCCGCGGAATTACGCCTGCGCCTGCGCTGGGTGGCTATCCTGCACGATCAGTTGGAGGCCGATCTGGCCGTTACTGGCGGGGTACACACTGCCGCAGACGTGATCAAATCCATGATGGCCGGGGCAAATGTCAGCATGATGACCTCCGCTTTGCTGTTGCGCGGCATCAATTACGTGTCCAGAGTGTACATGGATCTGCTCACCTGGATGGAAGAAAACGAATACGAATCCATCCACCAGATGCAGGGCAGCATGAGCCAGAAAAAAGTCGGCGATCCCACCTCTTTCGCGCGGGCAAATTACATGAAGGTGCTGCGTTCCTTTGCGCTCAGAGAGCAGTAAACGTACCCCCACCTCCCATGTCCCTCCTCGACAAAATCTCCCAACTCGAAACCCATTTCAACCAGCGCGAGCCCCAGGTGCTGGCCTTTCTCCCGGAAGAAGGCCGCTTCGACCGCCTGCGCCGGGAGGCCCGCGCCCTGCTCGAACGCTACCCCGACCCCGCGGGACGGCCCTCGCTGTTCGGCGTGCTGCTGGGCGTCAAAGACATCTTCCACGTGGACGGCTTCCCCACCCGCGCCGGCAGCCGGCTCCCCCCCGAAACGCTGGCAGGGCCGCAGGCCGAGAGCGTCACCCGCCTCAAAGACGCGGGCGCCCTCATCGTCGGCAAAACCGTAACCACCGAATTCGCCTATTTCGCGCCCGGCCCCACCCGCAACCCCCACAACCCGGCGCACACCCCCGGCGGCTCCAGCAGTGGCTCCGCGGCCGCGGTGGCTGCCGGTCTGTGCGAGCTGGCTCTCGGCACCCAAACCATCGGCTCGATCATTCGCCCGGCCGCGTTCTGCGGCGTGTTCGGCTACAAACCCAGCTTCGACCGCGCCTCCAAAACGGGCGTGATCCCGCTCTCGGCCTCCCTCGATCACGTCGGGTTGTTCGCCGCACACCTGGAGGGGCTACGCCGCGGCGCGCGCACCCTGTGCCCCGATTGGCGCGACCTGCTCGCCCCCCTTCCCCGCCCCGTGCTGGGCATCCCCGAAGGCCCCTACCTCGAACACGCCGAACCCGAAGGCCTGGCGCACTTCCGCCACACCTGCGAGCAACTCCAGGCCGCAGGCCTCACTATCAAACCCATCCCCGCCATGCCCGATTTCCCCAAGATCGTCGAACGCCACAACCTGATCGTGGCCGCGGAAGCCGCCCGCGTCCACGCCGCATGGTTCCGGGAGCACGAAAACCTCTACCACCCCAAAACCGCCGACCTGATCCGCCGCGGGCAGGCCATCACCGAGGAGCAGCTTCACAATGCCCTCCCAGGCCGCCAACGGCTACGCGACCAACTCACCACCCTGATGGACGAACACGGCATCCACCTATGGCTGTCCCCTTCCGCGCCCGGGCCGGCCCCCAAAGGGTTGGACAGCACCGGCAACCCGGTCATGAACCTGCCCTGGACCCACGCCGGGCTGCCCAGCCTCAACATCCCCTCCGGGAAAAGCCACAACAGCCTGCCCCTGGGATTGCAACTCGCCGCCCGCTTCCACCACGACGAGCAGCTTTTCGCCTGGGGGGCAATGATCGGATCGATGCTCTCATAATGAACACACCCCCGGAACACAGAGGGGACGGAGGACGGAAGACAGAGGACGGATGTCCCCCGGAACATAGAGACTCGCTGTGTAACCACCACCGGCTACAGACTCGCTGCGAACCGCGGTCAGACTGACCACTGACCACTGAACACTGAACACTGAATACTGAACACTGAACACTGAACATGAAACCCCGCCTCCTCATCCCGCTCATCTTCCTCCTCGCCTGCACCCTGACCGGCAGCCCCCGGGCCTCCCCTGGCATTGACGCCACCATCCCCCCGGCCACTCCCCGCCCCTCACCCGCACCCTCCCGCGCCACCACCCAATCCGGCCCCACCATCGTTGGCTGCCCCGCCTTCCCCGCCGACAACATCTGGAACACCCCCATCGACACCCTGCCGGTACACCCCCGCTCCGACGACTACATCGCCAGCATCGGCCTGACCGACACCCTGCACCCCGATTTCGGCGCAGGCGACTGGCCCCCAGGGTCCGGCTCACCCATCGGCATCCCCTGGGTGGACGTCCCCGGCACACAACCCCGGGTCGCGATCAACTTCACCGACTACGGCGACGAGAGTGACCCCGGCCCCTACCCCATCCCCCCGGACGCGCCCATCGAAGGCGGCCCCAATTCCGACGGCGACCGCCACGTGCTGGTGCTCGACCGCGACAACTGCATCCTCTACGAGCTGTTTTACGCCTGGCCTAACCCGGACGGCAGTTGGGACGCCAGCTCCGGCGCGATCTTCGACCTGAACGTCAACGGGCCGCTGCGCCCCGCCGGATGGACTTCCGCGGACGCGGCCGGGCTACCCATTTTGCCCGGGCTGGTGCGCTACGACGAAGTGGCCGCCGGCGCCATCAACCACGCCATCCGCTTCACCGCCCCCCAAACCCAGGACGCCTACGTCTGGCCAGCCCGCCACCAGGCCGGTCAACCGGGCGAAAATTTGCCCCCCATGGGGCAGCGCTTCCGCCTGAAGGCCAGCTTCGACATCTCCGGCTTCTCCCCCGAAGTCCAGGTCATCCTGACCGCCATGAAAACCTACGGCCTCATCCTGGCCGACAACGGCTCCCCGTGGTTCATCTCCGGCGAACCCAACGAGCAATGGGATAACGACGTGTTGAACGAACTGAAAACCGTGCCCGGCTCAGCCTTTGAAGCCGTGGACGTCTCCTCGCTGATGGTCGATCCCAACTCCGGGCAGGCAGGCACCTCCAACTTCACGCCGACGGACTTTTTCTATTTGCCGGTACTTTTCTCTCAGTAATTTTCGCCCCCCATCCCCTGAAATCGGCACAGAAAGGGTACAATGAGGGGGAGAGTTCGAATTTTGCTCTCGAGTTTCGAGTTCGAGTTTCGAGTTTAAGTTTGGATGTATCCTGGATCCGCCTCACAATTCCCCTCTCCCCATTCCATTCCCACTTCCCCCCACATGAACCAACGCGTTGTAATCACCGGCATAGGGATTGTCAGCCCGCTGGGTTGCGATGTGGAGAGCTTCTGGCAAACCCTGTTGGCGGGCGCGTCCGCGGTGCGCGCCCTGCCCGAGGCCGAGTTCCCCGGCCAGTCGGTGCGCATCGGCGCGCGGGTGTGGGAGTACGATCCGCGGCAGCATTTCGACCGCAAGGAGGCGCGGCGCATCAGCCGAAGCTCGCAGTTTGCCCTGCTGGCCGCGGCCCAGGCCATCGAAATGGCCGGGCTGGAAAGCGCGGCGGTCGATCCGGTGCAGATCGGCGTGATGATCGGCAGCTCGATTGGCGGTTTTGCGGCCAGCGATCCCCACTACCGCGATTTCTACCGCCACGGCAAAAAGAGCGCGCTGGTCATTCCCCTATCGATGAACTACGGCCCCTCCGCGCACGTCTCGATCCGTCACGGGTTTCAAGGCCCCTTGATGACGGTCGACGCTGCCTGCGCCTCCGCGGCGCACTCCATCGGCTACGCCTACCACCTGATCCGCGGCGGAGCGTTGCAGATCGCCGTCACCGGCGGCGCGGACAGCCCTTTTTCCCCCGCGGTGATGGAAGCCTGGCACACCATGCGCGCCCTGTCCACCCGCAACCAGGACCCGCCGCGCGCCTGCCGCCCCTTCAGCGCGGATAGAGACGGCATGGTGCTGGGCGAGGGGGCCGGCGTGCTGGTGTTGGAGTCGGAAGCCTCCGCGTTGCGCCGCGGCGTCCCCATCCTGGCCGAGATCGAGGGCTACGGCGCCAGCGCGGACAGCCACCACATCACCCAGCCCAACCGTCAAGGCCCGGCCCTGGCCATGCGCCGCGCCCTGCTGGACGCAGGCCTGGCGCCCGAACAGATCGATTACATCAACGCCCACGCCACCGCCACCCCGCAAAACGACGGCAACGAGACCGCGGCCATCAAAACCGTGTTTGGCGAGCACGCCTACCGTATCCCCGTCGTGGGCAACAAGGCCGCGTTTGGACACTCCATCGCAGCCAGCGGCGCGCTGGAACTGATCGGCTGCGCGCTGGCCCTGCGCGACCAGAGCGTGCCCCCCACTATCAACCGCATCACTCCAGACCCCGAATGCGATCTGGATTACGTCAGCGAGGGCAGCCGCCGCGCACAACTGACCCATGTGATGAGCAACTCTTTTGCTTTCGGAGGCAGCAATGCCGCCCTGATAATCGGAAAATACAAGGTATAATCCGTTCAATAACAGGACTTACGCACTTGAAAAGTCGCACCCAGACCTCACAGGTCTCAAAGCGCATGGAGATGCCCGGATGCAATCTATTTTGGGTAAAATCCTCCAGTAGACCTGTGAGGTCTCACCCAGACCTCACAGGTCTCAAAGCGCATCGTGTGGCAGTAGACCTGTGAGGTCTCAACTGCGTAAGTACTGTTAATCACTTAACCGGGAGGAGCCCCAGTGTCCAAACGCGCCACACTCATCATCCATGAAGGTCCCTCGCCCGGGACCGAACTCGTACTCTCAGGGGACAAAATCATCATCGGGCGAGAACCGCCTGCCGACATCCTGTTACCCGCCCAGGGAGTTTCCCGCAAACACGCGCAGATCATCGAACACAATGGCCGCCACCTGATCCAGGATTTGGGCAGCACCAACGGCACGTTCCTGAACGGGCAGCGGCTGAACGCGGCCACCGCGCTGAAAACGGGCGACAAGATCGGGTTAGGCCGCTCGGTGTTGTTGGAATATCGTGGCGCGAAGGGGGTGTTGGAGCCAAAACCCGCCCCACCGGAAACCGCCGCGGCCAGGCCGGCCGCGCCCCCCGCCGCAGTAGCCGGCCCCCAACCGCCGGATTCCATTCCGGCCGGCGCGCAAACCGTTCTGGGGGAAATGGCGTCCCCGGAGGACGCGCCCCCGCCCCAATTGGTGGTCACCGTGGCCGGGTCCGCGCCCCGAACCTACACCCTGACCGCAGCCCAATACACCATCGGTCGCCTGGAGAATAACGACATCGTTGTCGAGTCGAAGATCGTCTCCCGGCAGCACGCCCGCCTGGAACGCACCCCCGACGGCGGGTACCGGCTGGTGGTGCTGCCGACCGTCAGCAACCCGGTTTGGCTGGATGGGCGTCCGGTGAGCGCGTCCGTGCGCCTGCGCCACAACACCCGCCTGCGCATCGGCAGCGTAGACCCCGGCACTATGGTCACCATGACCTACCTCTCGCCCGCCGAAGCGATGGCCGAGGAAGTCAAGATCGAGTTTGGCGACAAAACCATCATCCAGATCGGCCGCGATCCGGGCAACGACGTGGTGCTCAACGTGCCGCAGGTGTCGCGTTATCACGCCCAGATCGAGCGCGTCGGCAAACGCTTCCGGGTGCGCGACTTGCGCAGCACCAACGGCACCTTCGTCAACGACCAGCCCATCGCGGGCGAGGTGTGGCTCAAAGAGGGCGATACCATCCGCATCGGCGCGTACCGCTTCGAGGTGGGGGCGGACAGCCTGGAGCAGTTCGACGAGAGCAGCGGGCTGCGCGTCGAGGCCATCGGCCTGAACAAATGGGTGCGCAAAGACTTGAACATCTTGAAAGACATCTCCGTCGTGTTCCAGCCGCGCGAGTTCATCGTGGTGGTCGGGCAGAGCGGCGGCGGTAAATCCACGCTGGTGGACGCCATCGCCGGCTACCGGCCTGCCACCCATGGCCGGGTGCTGGTCAACGGCCTGGATGTCTACAAAAACTTCGACGCCATCCGCAACAACATCGGCTTCGTGCCCCAAAAAGACATCATCCACACCGAACTGACCCCCTACCAGGCGCTGGACTACGCGGCCCGGCTGCGCATGCCTCCCGACACCAGCAAACAAGAGCGCCACCAGCGCGTCATGGAAGTGCTCAACGATCTGGACATCGCCCACCGCAAGGACACCCAGATCAGCGGTCTGAGCGGCGGGCAGCTCAAACGTGTCTCCATCGGCGTGGAGCTGCTCACCAAGCCGGGGTTGTTCTTCCTGGACGAGCCGACCTCCGGGCTGGACCCCGGCACCGAAACCGCCCTGATGCAGCTCATGCGCCGCATGGCCGACGCCGGGCGCACCATCGTGCTGATCACCCACGCCACCAAAAACGTGATGCTGGCCGACAAAGTGATCTTCCTGGCGCGCGGCGGCTATCTGGTCTGGTTTGGCCCGCCCGACGAGGCCCTGGCCTACTTCGACCAGTACCGCTCGCAGCGCGACCGCCGCGCCCGCAGCATGGAGTTCGACGAAATTTACGCCATTCTGGAAGACACCAGCAAAGGCACGCCCGAAGAGTGGGCCGAACGCTACAAAAAACACCCGGCCTACCGGAAATACATCGCCTCCGAGCTGGCCGAAACCACCCGCCCGGCCAAACGCACCCCCGCCAGGGAGGCCGTGGCAAAGCCCGCGGCCAAACCGGCGCGCAAGGTGTCCGCGCTGCGCCAATTCCTGATCCTGTCCGCCCGTAACCTGAAAATCCTGACGCGCGACCGCTTCAGCCTGTTCCTGATGCTGGCCGCCTCCCCAATAGTCGCCATGCTGGATTTCGTGCTCTCCAACGTGCTGGGCCGCAATCCCTACGCCTTCCAAAACGGCAAAATGGCCGACGTGCTGATCACCCTGTTTTTGATGACCATCTACGGCGTGATGCTCGGCGGCCTGTCCCAGATGCGCGAAATCGTCAAAGAAGCCGACATCTACAAGCGCGAACGGCTGGTCAACCTGAAAATCATCCCCTACATCGGCTCGAAAGTCTGGGTAGCCGGGCTGCTGGCCCTGTACCAGACCTTCTGGTACGTGCTGATCCGCTACCTGGCCTTCGACATGCCCGGCGGCACGCTGGAGGCCGTGCTGATCTACATCTCGCTGGCGCTGGCGACCATGGCCGGGATGATGCTGGGGCTGTTCGCCTCCGCGCTGGCGCCCAACTCCAACTCCGCGCCCCTGCTGGTCATCCTGCTGATGCTGCCGCAAATCGTGCTGGGCGGCGCGCTCATCCCGCTGCCCGAAGCGATCAGCGCGCCCACGTCCACACGCTGGGCCTTCCAGGCCCTGATGGCGATCACCGGCGCGGGGTCCGACGTGGCGCGGGATGCCTGTTGGCTGCTGCCCGAAGAGATTGTCGATCTGATGACCATCGAGGACAAAACGGCCAACTGCAACTGTATGGGCACCAACGCGCTCAAAGAAGAAAGCTGCAACTTCCCCGGTATGGGCGAATTCTACAATCCCGCGGTGGATCAGGAACGCCCGCCCGACCCGCCGCCCGAACCCACCCGGCCCCCGGACCCGGTCATCCCCCCGCCCCCGCCCGAACCGGTCGACCAGTCCGACACCGTCGCGGTCGCCGAATATCTGGCCGCGCTGCAAGCGTACCAGACCATGGTCGAGCAAATTCAGGCCGAGACCGAGGCCGAATTCGCCCGCTTCGAGGCCGAGTTGGAAGTCTACAAAGCCGAAGTGGTGGCCGCGCAGGAGTCCATCATCACCTGGCAGATCGCCCAGGCGTCCGCAGTGGAGCCTGCCGAGGGCGTTATCCGCCAGTTCTACAAAGACTACGGCTGGACATTTGTAGACAAAGAAGACACAGCCGCCTACTACAGCACACTCTTCACCACCTGGGGGGCACAGGGCATCATCATGGGGATTCTCTTCATTGCCGTGCTGGTGCTTCAGAAACGAAAGGATGTCAAATGAAGCCACACGCACCCCTCTCACAGCCCCCGCCAGTGACCCCTGCCCGCCCGCAAGGCTGGCGCGGGGCCTTGCCCCTGATCGCCCTGCTGTTCACTTCCCTGGCCTGTAGCCTGACGGGTGAAAGCGGTGTGGACAAACAAGCCACTGCCGACGCGCTCGCGGAAGCCATCGTCATCACTGCCACCGCCAGAGCCGGGGGCGCGTTCGACTCCGGTGCAAACGTCGCCACCGCGCAGGCCGTTGCCACCCAAAGCGCGCAACAACTGCAAGCTGCCCAGACCGCGCAGGCGCAAATCAGCGCGGAGGAGCTGCAAGGCACCATGACCGCGTTCGCGCCCATCCTGTCGGAACTGCCCAAATACGGCGTCGATCCCGACCGCGGCCGCCCGGGCTGGATTCACCCGCCCGTCACCATCCAGGCCGAGGGCTACCTGCAATACGATTACGCCAACCAGTTCATCGGCGTGGTGGCCGAGGACTTCGTGGTCTCCGCAGATGTCACCTGGAACACCCAATTCGGCTCCGCGGGCTGCGGTTTCGTGCTGCGCTCCGACGGCAACGAAGAGGCCTTCAACCAATACATCGTCACCATGACGCGGGGCGGCTCTGGCCGGGTGATCTTCGCCACCATGGCCAACGGCGAGATCGTCAACGCCAAGGACATCTTCGCCTTTGGCCTCGATCCCGATTTCGAGTGGCAAAATGACACCACCAACCGCCTGACGGTGGTAGGCCGCGGCCCGATCATGCAAATCTACACCAACGACACCCTGATCAGCGAATTCGACGTCAACGACCCCCCGCAGCCGCCCTACATCCCCCCGCCGCCCCCCAACCCGGCAGACCCCAACGACCCGGTGCAGGTGGCCGCGTACGAGGCAGCCAAAGCAGAGTATGATAATATTGTCGGGCAAATTAACGCCCAATATCAAAGAAGCCTGGCCGAATTCGAGGCCACTGACGTGCAATTCGACAAAGGATTTATCGCCATGGTCGCGCTCAACGAATCCGGCACCACCACCTGCCAGTTCAATAATGCCTGGCTGTGGTTGATTGAGGAATAAGGATTTATCCGCTTTCGGAGAAGAATGAGCGAAAAAGCAGAATTTGAAACCCAATTGAAAAGCTTGGCATCCAGCCTGCAAAAATTCGTCAGCACCGACGACGGGCAGTGGACGATCAAGGGTTTCATCGATGTTTTTCAAAATGTTTATACGCTTTCTTCCGACACCAAAATCATCTCGAAGATTCTGGAAATCCATTTGTTCCCCCAGATTGTGGCGTTCGCACGAGAGCAAGGCTATCGAATCGTATTGGCAGAACACCAAAATTACTACCCGGACATGTCGTTCATCCAATACGAAAACGAGGACATCAAGTTTGCGTTGGATTTGAAAACAACTTACCGGCTTCCAGATAAACCTTACCTGTGCAATGGTTTCACGCTGGGTTCTCACGGAAAGTATTTTCAAGACAGAACCAGCACCAAAAACATTCAATTCCCTTACGGCTCTTATGCTGGACATTTCTGCCTGGGGATCATTTACAGCCGTGCTGGTAGAGCAACGATTGACGAGACAAAAACTTACAAGCTTGGTACACTTCAAGCAATCACCTCTGTGATCAAAGATTTCCAGTTCTTCGTAGCAGAAAAGTGGCGCATCGCCAGTGATAAAAGCGGCAGCGGCAACACGGCCAACATTGGTAGCATCACCTACATCGAAGACATCATCCAGGGAAACGGCATGTTTTCCAAACTGGGAGAAGAGTGGTTCGACGATTATTGGATGAATTATCGTAAAATCACCATCCCTGACGGAAAAGGTGGTACCAAAAAGATTTCCAGTTTGAGAGAATTTGTGCAATATCGAAATGGCGATGTCTCTTTGATCGTCCCGAAGCGAAGTCGCCCGCCTGAGAAGGAAAAAAAGTGAAAGTTAACGTGCCGCCTATCAAATCCCAGGGCATCAAAACGAAATTAGTGCCCTGGATCAAAGACATCGTTCCCCCTGATTTCGATGGCATCTGGATCGAGCCGTTTATGGGTACCGGCGTGGTTGCGTTCAACCTCGCTCCTCGCCGGGCCGTTCTCTGCGACATTAACCCGCACCTGATCGATTTCTATTCCAGCATTGCGGCGGGAACAATAACGCCCGGCATCGTGAAAAGTTATTTGATGGAGGAAGGCGCGAAACTCCAAAAAATCGGCGAATCTCACTACTACGCCGTCCGCGAAAGGTTCAACCAGGAACACAACCCCCTGGATTTTTTGTTCTTAAGCCGCGCGGGCTTCAACGGCATGATCCGATTCAATCGAAAAGGAAAATTCAACGTCCCTTTTTGCCGAAAACCCTTTCGATTTTCACCAGCATACATCACGAAAATCGTAAACCAGGTGGATTACGTCGCCAGGTTATTGTCGGTTCGTGACTTCACTTTCCTTTGCCAGAGTTTTGAGGAAACTATTCCAATGGGCACCGAGTCCGACATCATTTATTGCGATCCACCCTACATTGGCCGCCACACCGATTATTACAACGGCTGGGACGATGCGCGTGAAAGAAGGTTGTTTCGATTGCTCTCCGACTCTCCCGCGCGGTTCATTCTCTCTACCTGGCACCACAACGACTACCGGAACAACCCCTACATCGACTCTTTATGGAGAAGATATTTCATTTACACCAGAGAGCACTTTTATCACGTAGGTGCGCGAGAAGCAAATCGCCATCCCATGATCGAAGCAATCGTCACGAATTTTGATGCCGGTGTCCAAGAAAATGACAAAAGGCCTCAGCCCACCCAATTAATTCTGTTGGAAGAATCATCCCGTTACTTATAAATCGAGTAGGAGAAACGTATGGCACAACCCACCTGGATCGGCTACGAACTCAGCGGTCGCTATAAAATCGAAGAAGCTTTGGGGCAGGGCGGCATGTCCGCCGTGTACAAAGCCAGCGACCCCAATCTGAAACGCATCGTGGCCGTCAAGCTCATCCATCCCCATCTGTCCAAGGACCCGGAATTCGTGCGCCGCTTCGAAGCCGAGGCCGCCGCGGTGGCCCAGCTCCGCCACCCCAACATCATCCAGGTGTTCGACTTCAATCACGATGGCGACACCTACTACATGGTGCTCGAATTCGTGCCCGGCGAAACCCTGCAGGCTATGCTCAAACGCCTGAACCAGCAAAAACGCGCCTTACCGCTGGAAAAGGTGGTCAAATACGCTGCCCAGGTGTGCGACGCGGTCGAATACGCGCACAAACGCAACCTGATCCACCGCGACATCAAACCCGCCAATGTGATGATCAACATCCACGATCAGGCCATTCTGATGGATTTCGGGATCGTCAAAATCGTGGGCGGCACGCACCACACCGCCACCGGCGCGGTGGTCGGCACGGCCCTGTACATGTCCCCCGAACAAATCCGCGGGGAACACCCCGACCACCGGGCGGACATCTACTCGATAGGTGTGATGCTGTTCGAGATGGCCGGGGGGCGCCCGCCCTACTCCGCGGATTCGGCCATGACCATCATGATGATGCACCTGAACGATCCGGTGCCGGACATCTCGAAGCTCAACCCGAACGTACCGCCGGGGTTGAAAGCCATCATCCAAAAGGCGCTGGCGAAAAACCCCTCCGACCGCTACCAGACCGCGGCAGAAATGGCCGCGGACCTGCGTAACCTGCTCAAACCCCAGCCCGCTGCTACCGTGGTCGAAGACGCGCCCGCCGGCGCCACGGTGGTCGAAGAGCCGGCAGCCGCGGCCACAGCCCTGGAGGCCGCGCCGCCTCCCCCCCGCGGGGGCACGGGAACGGTTTCCCCGCCAGGCGCCGGCGGCCCTGGGGGGACGGGGGTCAGAGGGAT
>JALUWE010000392.1 GCA_027019845.1 Anaerolineales bacterium
GGGTTCGGGCGGCTGTGTCTCGGTGGGGGGCGCCGCGGTGGGCGGTGGCGCGGTGGGAGAGGGGGGCGGCTGTTGGGGCGTCTCGACAGGGGCGGTGGTGCAGGCGGCGATGAGGAGGGCAACGAGGAGCAGGAGGGGAAGGCGTATGTTGTTCATGGGGGGTCTGATCGGGTGTGATTGTGTGACGGGTCGGGGTGGGTGGAGGGAGGAGACGGCCTCCCGTTTTCGGTTTTTTGTCTCCCCATTTTAACACCGGTTGTTCGAGCCTCACAGGTCTGGGAGGGTGGTGAGTTCCGCGGTGAGACCGCCGGTGCGCCGGAAGATGCGCAGGTAAGAGCCTGGGTCGCAGGGGGCCAGGGGCGGGGTGGGGGGTAGTTCGGTGAACTGGGTTGGGTCTTGCAGGGCATCGCGCAGCCAGCCGGTGAAGTAGCGTTCGGACACGATGGCGTAGTCGGCCTGGGCGAGCCAGTCCCGCGCCAGGGGTTCGCTCCAGAAGCCGAAGCGGCGGTGTTCGGCGTCGTCGCCGCTCAGGCGCAGGGTGTAGGTCAGGTTGATCTGGCCGGGGAGCAGTTGGGGGGAGTCGAGGTAGAGCAGGGGTGCGGAGGACAGGCTGCCCTGCCAGTAGAGGCGTGAGGCGGGGGGGATGTTGGCGGCCAGGTGTGCGCCGGCTGTCTCGTAGGCCGCGATCACGTTGCCGGTGCAGTCGTAGTTGTTGTAGCCCGCGGAGAGCAAGGCGGTGGGGGTGAGGGCTGTGCCGGCGATCAGCACCAGCAGCAGCGCCAGGGGCGCCAGCCCGCGCCCGCGGGCGAGGCGTTTTTGCAGCCAGAGGGCCAGCAGCAGGATGAGCAGCCCGGCCAACAGCCCGGCCAGTGCGGGGAGCAGGCGTTTGGTGGTCTCGAAGCCGAGGTGGAAACGCGTTTGCAGCACATCCCACAGGGGAATGGCCTCGGCCCAGCGGCCTTCGGCCAGCAGGGTTTTGAGCCGCGGGATGCGCAGCCGCGCCAGGGGTTCGCCGATCTGTTTGTACGCGGCGTAGCCCACGCCGGTGGAGAGCAGCAGCACGGTCAGGGCGGTCAAGGCGGTGCGCGCCCGTCCGGTGGTGTGCGGCCAGACGGGGAGCAGCGCGGCGATCAGCAGCAAGCCGGTGAAGGAAAAAAACGATGTGTAGACCGGGAAGCAGTAGACGCAGTAGTCGTTGCCCAGCGCGGCGTCGGTCTGGTCATGTACGCCCAGGCTGGCCCAGCCGTGGGCGAGCAGCAGCACGCCAAACAGCGCGGCCAGGAAGAGGGCGGCGCGGCGTTGGGCGGGCCGCGGCCACTCCCGCGGCCAGAGCAGGGCGGCGGCCAGCAGGCCCAGCACCGCGACGAAGTGGTAGCGCACGCTGAAAAAGAAGCTCAGCACGCGGCTGTTGAGGTCGAGATCGGGGTTCCAGGCGGGCAGCCCGGCGGGGGGACGGTACGCGGCCAGGAAGGGGGTCAGCGCAGGCGGCGCCCACGCGGCCCACATGCGCAGGATGCCGGGCCAGAACAGGGCGTGGCCGATCAGCAGGGTGAGCAGCATGGCCGCGGCGGCCCACAGCCCCTCACGCCTGCCATGCTGCCAGAAGATGTAGGCCAGAACCAGCGGCAACGCGGGGGCCAGGTTCAGACGGGTGAGCAGCATGACCCCGGCCAGCGCGCTGCCCAGCACCAGTTGCCAGCGCGGGCGGTTTTCGCCCACGATCAGCACCAGCACCCACACCAGCATGGCCGCGATCAACACTTGCGAAGTGGCGGTGCTGTACATTTTGAGCGTGGCGGTGTTGAGCGCGTACACCCACAACACGCCCGCGGCCAGCCAGCGGTTGGACAGCCGCCG
>JALUWE010000393.1 GCA_027019845.1 Anaerolineales bacterium
CCACCGCCCAACCGTGCCCTCGCGGGCAAGCTGGCGCGCCACCCAGGCGCAGGGGGTCTTTGCCAGCCAATCCGTATTTCACGATCAGGGGAACCACACCCGCATCGAATACAAATTACACCTGCTCGCCCAGCTACCGCCTCCTACGGGGTTGCGCCTGATGCCTGCCATCGCGATCAACCAGATCGCCAGCAGCATCACCCGCTGGCGCATGGACGACATTATCGATTCTTTCATCCAGCAGTCGATCGAAGCGTACACGAACACAAGGGGAGCATGACCAATCTCCGCCTCCCTCAACGGGGATATATGCTGATGGCGGGAACTAAAACAACCCCACCACCTTCCCCCTCTCGTCGATATCCACGTTCATGAAGGCTGGTTTGCTGCCCAGGCCGGGCATGGTGCGCATCGCACCCAACAGCGGGTAGATGAAACCGGCCCCGACCGAGGCGCGCACCTCGCGGATCGGGACGGTGAAGCCCGACGGCGCGTTCTTCAGCTTCGGGTCGTGGCTGATGCTCAGGTGGGTTTTCGCCATGCAGATCGGCAGGTTGCCAAACCCGTTGGCCTCGTACTGCCTGATCTGGTTGTCGGCCAGGGGTTCGTACACCACGCCGTCCGCGTTGTAGATTTCTTTGGCGATGATCTCGATTTTGTCTTTGATCGGCAAATCGAGCGGGTAGAGGAACTCGAAGTTGGCGGGCTTCTCGCAGGCCGCCACCACCGCTTCGGCCAGCTCCAGCGCGCCGTCGCCGCCGTTCGTCCAGTGATCGCTCATCACCGCGGTTTCCGCGCCAGCCTCCACGGCTGCCTGGCGGATCAGGTCGATCTCCGCCTGGGTATCGGTGGTGAATTTGTTGACCGCCACCACAACCGGCACGCCGAAACGTTTGGCGTTGCGGATGTGAACCAGCAGATTGGGCAGCCCGGCTTCGAGCAGTTCCAGGTTTTCCTCGGTGTAGGCCGGGTCGAGCGGGCGACCGGGCACCACGCGCGGGCCGCCGCCGTGCATCTTGAGGGCGCGAATGGTGGCCACCAGCACCACGCAGTCGGGGGTCAGGCCGGAGTAGCGGCATTTGATGTTCATGAATTTCTCCATGCCGATGTCCGCGCCAAAGCCGGATTCGGTGATCACATAGTCGCCCAGCCGCAGGGCCACTTTGTCGGCCACGATGGACGAGTTGCCGTGCGCGATGTTGGCGAACGGTCCGGCATGGACGAACGCGGGCTGCCCCTCCAGGGTTTGCATCAGGTTGGGGTGAATGGCGTCCTTCATCAAGACGGTGACCGCGCCGGCGACCTGCAAATCCTCCAGTGTGATGGGCTTTTTGGACTTGTCTGTACCGATCACGATGCGCCCGATGCGTTCGCGCAGGTCTCGCAGGGTGGAGGCGTAATCCTCGCCGTTGACCAGTGCCAGAATCGCCATGATCTCGCTGGCGACGGTGATGTCGTAGCCGGTCTGCCGGGGGCGCCCGTCGGCTTTGGGGCCGAGGCCGATGATGATGTTGCGCAGGGCACGGTCGTTGACGTCGATGACGCGGTTCCAGGTGATGCTGTAGGGGTCGATGTTGAGACGCGGCAGGCCGAGTTTGGCCCAGCGGGCGTCGTTCATGCGGTCTTCGTGGAAGATGCGGGCGTCGATGGCCGCGGCCACCAGGTTGTGGGCCGCGGTGATGGCGTGGATGTCACCTGTCAGGTGCAGGTTGAAGTCCTCCATGGGGATGACCTGGCTGTACCCGCCACCGGCCGCGCCGCCCTTGATGCCGAAGGTCGGCCCCTGGCTGGGTTGGCGGATGCAGGCGATGGGGTTGTAGCCCAGCGCGCCCAGCCCCTGGGTGAGGCCGATGGTG
>JALUWE010000394.1 GCA_027019845.1 Anaerolineales bacterium
CAGGTAGATGCGGAACGTGGTTCCCTGACCGGGCTTGCTCTCCACCTCGATGTGGCCATGATGAGCGTCGACAATAGACTTCACAATCGAAAGCCCCAGCCCGAAACCGCCCCGGCGCCGGGAACTATGACGGTAATAGGGCTCAAAAAGGTACGGCAACACCTCTTTCGGAATGCCCGGGCCTGTGTCCTCCACTTCCAGGACGATATGATCGTCCACCTGCCGGACGCGCAGCCAGACATCGGCCCCAGAGGGGCTGTACGTGATGGCGTTCGTCACCAGGTTGTTCATCAGTTGCGCCAGGCGTGTGGCATCCGCCTCAATGGGAGGCAGCGTGTCGGGCAGGTCCAGGTGCAAGTGGACGCCCTGCTGGTCGGCCAGCGCACGCAGGCCCTCGGCTGTGTCCTTCACAAGGGAGCGCAGGTCCGTCTCGTCAGTTTCCAGGAGCCCGGCGCTGATGCGTTCCAGGTCCAAGAGGTTTGTGATGAAGTGCGTGATGCGGTTTACGCCGTCCAGTGCTCGCTTGATAGCATCTTCCTGCTTCGGGTCCAGAGCACCCAACTCCGGCAACATTTCCACGTAGCCGCGCACCACGCCCAGCGGCGACCGCAAGTCATGTGCCACTTCCCGTACGGCCTGGGCGCGCAGTTCCGCTGCCTTACGAAGGGCAGTCACGTCGCGCAGGAGCACCACCCAGCCACCCTCACCGCCCGGTAACCGGCCCAGGGGAGAGACCACGACTTCGTAGTAGCGGCCATTTAGTGTGACCCCACTCACCCGCTCACCACTGTTGCCTTGCTGGAGCGCGCTTTGCAGGGCGGTCAAAACTGCCATGTCGGGAACGACCCTTGCCAGAGGCCGGCCCACATAGTTTGATGCCAGCTGCAGCACCCGCATCGCGGCCCGGTTAGCCAGCAACACGCGCCCGTGCCCATCCAGCAGCACCAACGGCTCTTCTGTTCCGGTGAGCACCGCGGTCAGGCGCTGCTGGTAAGTGCGCACGTCCTGCACCAGGTGGGCGGCGATGATGGAGCCCGTGATCAACCCGGCCAGGTTGAACAGGAGGGCGCTGGTGCGAGGCTCCCACGTGGGGGGCACGGTTGGTGGAACGTAGATGTGTGCCAGTTGGGCCACGGCGATGGGGGTGTACAGAAGTCCCGCCAATGCCCCGGTGAGGTATACCAGACGGGGATTCTGAAAGATCAGTCCCAC
Source organism: Anaerolineales bacterium (assembly GCA_027019845.1). GTDB lineage: Bacteria > Chloroflexota > Anaerolineae > Anaerolineales > JABWBV01 > JALUWE01. The sequence continues at coordinate 1,213 of JALUWE010000394.1, forward strand.
GCCAAACAGGATGATAAAGGGGAACACTTCGCCGTTGTCCCCCATCCCGACCAGGGCTATGCCGAGATGGGCGATAATCAGGGAGACGATGAGGCTGAAAAACGTCGCCGGCACCAGAAGTGGGTCCGACCGGCGCAGGAAGATGAACATGGGGACGGCCGTCGCTGTGTCCAGTGCCACAATGAAAATGCCGATGAAAGCCCAGCGCACGTCGGGCAGACGCAGCACGTGCAGGGGTGTGAGGGGCAAGAGTGCGATGAGCAACAAAGCCCCGTTGACCATGATTTTGAGAATGAGCACCTGGCGCAAGCGGCCAAGCAGTTGGCTTCGCTCTGGCTCGTCAGGCCACGTGATGCCCAGGAATTCGATCAGGGTCGCGAAGGACATGCCGGATGTGTTCCTCGCTAGGTATAGATGAAACCCCGCAACTTGGGTTGCGGGGCACAACGGTGCGCAGCACGTGCATTTTAGCACAATCCTGGAAAGGGCCGAAATGCCCAAATGAACAGTGTCTCACGCAGCACGCAGGGCGGACCATATCTCCCGTACCCCGGGTCGCTTGCCGTACACCAGGATGCCGATGCGAAAGATCTTGGCCCCCAGCCAGACAGTGCCCGGGATACAGAGCACCAGCAAGACCA
>JALUWE010000395.1 GCA_027019845.1 Anaerolineales bacterium
GTAGTGGACTGCCTCGACTTCCAGCCCGGCCATGGTGAGTTTGTAGGCCAGTTCTTCGATGGGGAGGTCGATTTCGACAAAGTCTTTGAGCCAGGAGAGGGGGGTTTTCATGGGGTATCCTTGGGATTAGAGGATTAGAGATTAGATGTCCACTGACAGTCGAACGTTAACAGTCAAAAGTGACAGCCGATCGTTGACAGTCTAATGCCGGATTTGTGACAGTCGTTCGTTTACACTTCTGCTATCCTTACTGAATGCGGGCGTAGGCGCAACCCCATTTCAGTAAGGAGAAACCTCATGAACGAATACGAACGACGCAAACAAGCAATTCGCCGCGTCATCGAAGGCGAAGCCATCAGCAAGGTGTGTGCTGAGTTAGGCCGCAGCCGGGCCTGGTATTACAAATGGCGTAGACGCTACCGCCAGCGAGGCTTGGCAGGGCTTCAGGATCAGCGTCCGGGGCATCAGCCCACCCAGCGGACAGCAGACGACTTACGAGCGTTGATCTTGGAAGTCCGCGACCGTCTGGTGAGTGAAGCGGAAGCAGGCCGCTACCACTTGGGTATTGGTGCTGCTCAGATTGCGCATGAACTGCGCTCTTTGGGGGTCACACCACCCCACGAGCGCACCATCTATCGCATTCTGAGAGCCGCTGGGCGCACACAACGGCTGGACACACCCCAGGGGCATTGTCCGCTGCCGCCGGTCGAGAAGGCCAACGACGTACACCAGTTGGATTTGTGGCCTCGTGTCCTTGAAGGTGGCCAGATGCTTTTCTTTCTTCATCTGGTGGATGTGGCCACCTGGTATCCTTGTGGTCAGGTCAGTGATAACAAACGTACCGACACCATTCTGGCCTTCTTGCTCAAAAGTTGGCAACTTTTGGGCGTGCCACGCACACTCCAGGTGGACAACGAAATGTCTTTCACCGGTGGACGCTGGGCGGCTCGGCTGGGACGTCTCGTCCGACTGGCCTTACTCCTGGGTTGCGAGGTGTGGTTCAACCCCTTTCGAGGAACCCGAACGCAATGCCTTCGTCGAACGCTTCCACGGACTATGTGACCAGTTCTTCTGGTCTCGGCATTGGTTCGGCAACGCCACAGAAGTAGCCCATCGCTACCCAACGTTTCTGCAAGCCTTCCGGCAAGCGTATGCCGTGCCGCGACTGGCAGGCCAGACACCCGCCCAAGCTCGCCAAACGTCACCCGATGGCCGGGTGCGCACCCTGCCCGCCGATCTCATCTGGACACCGGGCACTTCCCTGCCCCTGGTAGCCGGGCGTGTCCACAGTGTCCGATTGACGGATAGCCAGGGTCGGTTGGTGGTGTTCGGACGGCCATTCTCATTGGGGCTTGGGTATCGCCGCACATACATCCGAGCCACCCTTACGGTCGCCAGGCAAGAAGTGAGCTTCTACTACCAGGAAACTCCGGAAGAGAAGCCACACTTGCTCACGACCGAACCTTTCCCGTTGCCAGATACGGTGAAGCCGTGGGACCAGTCGCTTGTGTTTCGCTACCTGGCACAAGAACCTGACAAGTGTTAACGTTCAGTTGTCGCTTACGCCCGCTTATCGCTTATACCGAGTGTAAACGATCGGCTGTCAGTTATGCCCGCTTATACCGAGTGTAAACGATCGGCTGTCAGTGGACACCTACTCCCTACTCCCTACTCCCTACTTCTTACTCCTTACTTCCCCCCTTGCTCGCGGCTCAAAGCCTGTGCGAGCAGTTTGCGGGCGCGGAAGAGGTGGCTTTTGACGGTGTTGAGGGGCAGGTTGAGAGTCTCGGCCATTTGTTGGTAGTCCATGTCTTGAAAGTGGCGCAGTTCGATCACCGCGCGGTAGTGGGGCGGCAGGGAGAGGATGGCTTCCCGGATGATGGCGGCCTGTTCTCTGCGCACGTATGTGGTTTCCGGGTTGGCGGATGGAGACTGGTATTGGCGGTCTCTTTCCTCATCGAGAGGTACTTGCGGGGTTGTTTTGCGCTTGAGGTGGTTGAGGGTCAGGTTGGCCGCCACGCGGCGGATCCAGGGGCCGAACGGGCGGCTGGCGTCGAAGGTGTGCAATCGCTGGTAGGCGCGGATGAAGGTGTCCTGAGTCATGTCTTCGGCGTCGCGGCGTTCTCCCAACAACCGGTAGCAAACGTTAAAAACCGAGGACTGGTAACGGCGTACCAGTTCACCATAGTCCTCCAGCTCGCCCTGGCGGATACGCAGGACGAGTTCCCGGTCGGTTGGGGTTTCCATTGCTATATGGTACTACAGGTGAGCGGGGAGGAAAGTTGCGCGAGGGAGGGGAGGGGGGAGGAGGGGAAGAGGGGAGGGGGAGAAGAGGGGAGGAGGGGAGGAGGAGAAGAGGGGAAGAGGGGAGGAGGAGAAGAGGGGAGGAGGGGAGGGGGAGAAGAGGGGAAATGGATTGGATTGCTTATGGCTCAGGGCGGCGGCCTGCTACCGCGAAGACGCGGTGATGAACCTGGAGAACCGGCTGCGGGAAGCGGTTTTGGAGCAGGGCGGCGAGTTCCCGGTCGAAGGCGGCGACTTGTTCGGGCGGCAGGCTGGCGCCCACGCCCGCGCTGGCCCGGATGCGCCCGCGCCAGCCCTCGTGGGTGTAGGGCACGAATACGTCGTAGGAGAAGGTTTTCAGGTCGCTGAAACCGGCTTGGCCCAAATCGGTGAGCCATTGGGGGTACAGGCCGTTACCGCCGTGCAGGTTCCAGTCCGGGTTGTGGGCGCGGATCAATTGCTCGGTGGCTTCGACGAGGTTGCCAGGCAGCGGGATCCAGTCGAAGTGCGCCAACACCACCAACCCGCCGGGGCGCAGGATGCGTTTGACTTCCCGCGCGGCCGCGGCGCGGTCGAACCAGTGCCAGCACTGCCCCGCGGCCACCACGTCGGCGCACGCGTCCGGCAGGCCGGTGTGCTCCGCGGTGGCAACCCGGTATTCGATTTGCACGCCAGCGGCCTGGTCCAGCTTTTGGGCCTGCCGGAGCATGGCCGCGGCGGGATCGATGCCGGTCACCCGGCTGCCGCGCAACGCGAAACCGCGCGCCAGCGTGCCGGTGCCGGTGCCCAGATCGACGATCTTCTGCCCCGGCAGCCCGATGCCCCATCCGGCCAGCCGCTCGAAGAGCGAATCCGGAAACCCGGCGCGGTGGGTGGCGTAGTCGTTGGCGGTGAGGCCAAAATCGGCCTGGAAGTTCTGGAAATTTTCTGGATTCATTTGATGTGAAAGTGGGCGATGAGGGTAGGGAGGTTGTTCACCTGTTTGGTTTTGTGTTCGCATCCCGGCAGCGTCTCCATTTGCGGCGCGAACTTCTAATCCGCTGCGCAACTGGGGCTGGGGGCGGTGAGGAGGGCGGTATCCCGGGCCTGCAAGGCGGCAAAGAGCGGGCGGCTGCGCCACCACAACCAGCCGACCTGCGCGGCCTGGCCGATCACGAACGCGGCCAGCCCCACGTACAGGCCTACGAAAGCCGCGGTGGCAGCGCCCCAGACCAGCACCGCGCCGGTCACACCCATGAACACGATCACGGATTCGGTGATCACCCGCGTTTTGCGCTGGTTGACGATCACACCCTGGAACCAGTTTTGCAGCACGCTCAAGCCGGGCCACAATGCGGCAGCCCACAGCCCGTTGCGCGCCAGTGCGGTCAGCCCGGCATCGAGGCCGGATACCGTGTGAAACCACAAGAACGACAACCGCGTGGCCGCCACCACCACGATGGCTGCCGTCACCCCGGCGAACAGCAGCCCGGTAAACTGCCGCAGGTTGCGCAGCGCGCCCGGTTCGTCCAGCAACGCAACCACCACTTCGTTGTAGGCGAACCCCATGCTGCGCAGCATGAACGTCAGCCCGCCCACCACCGGCCAGACGGCCAGCGAGTCCAGGGCCAGCGGCATCCGGCTGACCGCCGCGCTGCCCATCGGCTGCACGATCAGGTTCAGCAGCGCGGTGACCGCCAGGGGCCAGTAAAAATCGAAGAACGCCGGCCATGTGAGGGGGGGCGATACCGTGGGGGTCTGGGGCATTTCCCGGCGCAGCACCGGGCGGACGGCGATCCCTGCGTAGATGGCCTCCGAGATCACGCCCGCGGCGATCCCGCTGGTGCCCACCACGATGCCGGGCACGTCCACCCCGATCAGCCGCCCGGCCCCGATCACCACTGCCATCATGCCCGCGTTGGAAGCCAGCCGGATGGCGGTTCCCAACCCGACGGCTCTGGAGTGGCCGAAACGGATCAGCACCCCCTGGTGGTAACGGCGGTAAGCAATGGTCCACGTCCACGGGATCATGATCATCATCCCCAGCCGGGCCGGTTCCACGATCTCGTCCGGCACGCCCATCAGGTTTTGCACAACGGGGTAGAAGAGCGGGGTGTAGGCGATGGCGAAATGTATGGCGGTCAGGGTGCCGCCGGCCCACATCATGAAGCGGTAGCCTTTGCGGTACGAAACCCAATCTTTGCTCAGCGCGGTGGAAGCGGCCAGCAGCATGATGATCGGGGCTTCGATGATCAGGGCAATCGGAAACACAACCCCGCCATACGCGGCCAGGTGGATTTTGGGATTCGCCAGCCGCGCCATCACCGCGCTGATCATCGGCAGTTCCGTGCCCATGAACAGCCAGCTTGCCGCCAGCGGCCACCAGGTGTGGAAGATGCGTCGTAGGGAGACTTTGGTCACGGGTGCGATCTTACCATAAACAGGCTGACGCCCAACACCCCGAACCAACGGGCCAGCCAGCGCGCGGTCGTCTCTCTGCCGGTATTGGGACGCTCTTCCCGCACCCCGTTGCGGGTCAGGATCAATCTGCGCTGGCTGAGCGTCACCCGTCCCCCTGGCATGGCGCGGGTGATAAACCATTTTTGCGGGAAGGGCGAGCGCGGCGAAGTCTGGTGAAAATGGCACATTCCGGCAAACTCGGCGAAACGCCTGGGCTGGAGGGTGAACACGTGCTGGGGCTGCCATTTTCCGTGTTGCACGCGGTAGTAGACCAGCTCGCTGCCCTGTTGTTCGAGTTTGTAGCGGCCTTCGGGCTGGGTTTGCTCTCCCCGTTCGTTCAGGCGCAGCGGCTCGAGGAAACTTTCCCCGAACCCCACGTCTGCCAGCCAGGGTTCGTCCAGATCGACGCGCAGCACCAGGTGATCGTACTCCGGGCCGAAGCCCTCCCCGACCGAGTTGCGCACCCGCGCGGAGAGCAGCGTGACCTCGAATCCCAGTTCGCGCAGCAGCCAGGAGAACAGGCCGTTGCACTCATAGCAAAACCCGCCCCGGTAGCGGTTCACGATCTTGTCGTATATCCATTCCCGGTCGAGGGGAATGCGTTCGCCGCTGTGGATGCTGAGATTCTCGAAGGGCACGGCGTACAGGTGGGCGCGGTGCAGCCCGCGCAGGGTATGGATGGAGACGTCCAACGCCCCGTCGTAGCGGATGCGTTGCAGGTAGGCCTGTACGTCCATGCGGTTTCGGGTTGGCAGCGGGTTGAAAGGTGAAGTTTTCTGTTGGAGGTTGAGGGAGAGGCGGCCGCTGTTCACCGGCCACTACGCTCTGTTCACTGTCTCCCCCATGTTATACCAGATTTACCCTCCGCAAGCGGTCCCAGGTATGGGGGAAGGTGCCGTTTACGATCATCACCCCCAAGATGATCAGCACCAGCCCGGCCAGCGAGTACCACCCTGGCTGTTCGTGCAGGAAAACCATCCCCAGGATGACACCGATGGGCGGGATCAGGTAGGTGACGAACGACAAAAAGGTCGCGCTGGCGGTGTCCACCAGGCGGTAATACACCAGATAGGCGATGGCGGTACCGAAGATGCCCAGGATGCCGGCCGCGCCCCATGCGGCCAGGGAGGGGGTAAGCTGAAACGGCTGCTCGATGATCAGTGCCAGCGGGAGGGCCATGGCGGTGGAGCAGATCAGCTGCGCGCTGGGGCCGACCAGTCTGGGCAACCCGCGCAGCCGCAAACGGCCATACACAATCGCGATCCCGTAACAGATGGCTGCTACGATGAAGGCGGCCAATCCGATGGTTTCCATGCCGCCTCGCAGCGTGTTTCCCGAGATCAGCGCTCGAAAATCCGGCAGGAAGATGAACAAAATGCCGATGAAGCCCAGCAGCACCCCTCCCAACCGCGAGGGGGTCAGGTGCTCGTCTTCGATCAGAAAATGAGCGATGAGCACGGTAAAGATCGGCGTGGAACCGTTCAAGATCGAGGCCGCGCCGCTATCGGCAAACTGCTCACCAAAGCTGAATAACGTGAAAGGCAGCGTGTTGGCGAAGAACCCCATGAAGAGGAACTTTTTCCAAAAGGCGAAATCTCTGGGCAGTCTGCCCCCGCTCAAGCGCAGCATGGCGTACAGAACCACCGCGGCCATCCCCAGCCGCAGTGAAACCAGAGTCAGCGGCGGGAAGTCCTGCACCGCGACTTTGATGAACAGAAAGGAGGGACCCCACAGGGCGGCCAATACCAGTAACCAGAAGAGATTTTTGTTTTTCATAGGCGGGTGTCGAAATCTTGAACAGTACAAGACTTTGGAAGTCTTCGAGAAGGGGTGGCCTCGGCGTTAATGACAAGTGTTTTCAGACCTCACAGGTCTCAAAGCGCATGGAGATGCCCGGATGCAATCTGTTTTGGGTAAAATCTTCCTGCATCATGTGGTAGTAGACCTGTGAGGTCTCAACCCGGACCTCACAGTCTCAAAGCGCATGGAGATGCCCGGATGCAATCTGTTTTGGGTAAAATCTTCCTGCATCATGTGGTAGTAGACCTGTGAGGTCTCAACCCGGACCTCACAGGTCTCAAAGCGCATGGAGATGCCAGTAGACCTGTGAGGTCTCAGCGTAAGTACTGTCAATGTATTTCCAAGACTTCCGAAGTATATAATTTCGAGCTACGTGAGTATACTGAGAAATCCCCCTCTACGTTGCGATAAATATCCACCCGCAACAGTTTTTACACGAAAGGGTTATGGAGATCGAAAATCGAAAATCGCCGGAGGTAGAGAATGGCAAAACTGACCGAAATGCACTGCAAACGCCCGCAAAAGGGCGAAGGGCTGAGCGAAACCGAGATCGCCGCGTACCTTGAACAGCTACCCGGCTGGCAGGTGGTCACGCGGGAGGGTATCCCGCGGCTGGAGCGCGTCTTCAAATTCGAGAATTTTCAGCAGGCGCTGGATTTTACCAACCGCGTGGGCGCGCTGGCCGAGGAGGAAGACCATCACCCTGCTATCTTGACCGAGTGGGGGCGGGTGAGGGTGACGTTTTGGACGCACTTCATCAAGGGGCTGCACCTCAACGATTTCATCGCCGCGGCCAAGACGGAAGCGTTGTATGGTGGGTGAAGGGTGAAGTGTAAAGCGTAGAAGGCTACCATCCTTCGACTACGAGCGGCCGGAGTTCATCCGAACTCTCCCCGCCCTCCGCTCAGGATGCAGTTCCCTATCCCTATCTCCAACCCCCATCCTTCGACTACGAGCGGCTGCGCCGCCCTCCGCTCAGGATGTAATTACCCAATTACCCAATTACCCAATTACCCAACCCTTCGCCTCCCGCTCAGGATGTAATCCCCAATTCACAATTAACCGTTCACAATTCACAATTCACAATTCCCAATTCCCTACTCCCCTCCCGCCACCTTCCCCCGCGTGCGCCAGTGGAGCAGTGCTCGTTTGCGCGTGCGTCCCTCCAGGGGCAGCAGGGGTGGTTTCACAGCCCACTGTGGAAAGGCGTGCAACTCGGCCAGCAGCGACTTGAGCAGCGGCGGCGCGGGGGGAAAGCGTTCCAGCACGTCGCGGCCGGTGTCGAGTTGTGCCTGGGCCAGCGGGTCGCGTTGGCCGGCGCGGTGTGCTTCCCAGACTTGCCGCAGCTGGGGGGAGAGCAGGTTCGCCAGCGCGGTGATGCAGCCGCCAGCGTGGTGTTCCAGAGCCAGCGTGAACAGGCGGTCGGTACCGTTGAGCACCAGCAAACGGTCGCCAAAGCGCGCGCCCAGCGCGCGGGCGTGCGCCGCGTCCGCGGAGGAATCTTTGAGACCGGCAAAACGGTTGGGAAAGCGGTCTTTGAGGCGCGCCAGCAAATCCAGGGGCAGCGCGACACCCGAAACGCGCGGGATGTGGTACCCCAGCAGGTAGCCGCCTGCGGGCACGCTGCGTTCGATCAGTTGCGTGTACCATAGCAGCAGCCCTTCCAGGCTGGCGTTGCGGTAGTAGTAGGGAGGCAACACCAGCACAGCCTCGCAGCCCAGCTCGAAGGCCTGCCGGGTCAGCGCGATGCTCTCCTCCAGGGAGGGGGTGCCCGTGCCCGCCAGGATACGGAAATCGGGATGCTGTTGGCGAATTCGCTGGGCGGTCTGGATGATCGACCGGCGTTCCCGCGGCGAAAACGAGGGGCCTTCGCCGGTGGTGCCCAGCAGCAACGCGCCGTGGCAGCCGCGTTTTGCCAGGAAATCCAGCAAACGCAGCAGCCCGTCTGCGTCGAGGGTGTAATCCGGGTTCAGAGGGGTGACCGCGGCGGCATACACGCCCGCCAAAGGATGTTGGTTCATGTTTTCTCTCCTAAAATGTGCTCACGCGCCACAAGGCCCAGACCA
>JALUWE010000396.1 GCA_027019845.1 Anaerolineales bacterium
GGCTGAAACCGAACACTCCGATTTTGGCCGGATTCATGCCGGTGGCGAAGCAGTACCAGGCCGGGATGGAGCGCGGGGGCAGCACGCTGGTGAGTGTGCCCCAGGCCCCCTCCGCCATCAGGCGGCGTAGATTGGGCAGGTCATCCTGCCAGCGTCGAACCAGATGCGGGGCGGCTCCGTCCAGGCCGATGATGAGGGTTTTTTGCGCCATCAAATATACCCCAACTTCCGCAATTGCTCCTCCACCGCGGCCTCTTCTTCGGGGGTGTAGTCTTCCACGGGGGCGATCTGTTTGTGCTGCGCGGGGGTGTCGCCCTGGCGGATGGGGTGGGCGGCCAGGTAGCCGGGGTGGAAGATTTCGGTCAGCACGCGGCCGTCCATATCGGGGGGGACGGGCTGGTAGAGCAGGTGCAGGATGGTGGGGGCCAGGTCGGTCAGGTTGGGGGCCGGGAAGCGGCCCGAGGTGGGCAGGGAGTTCATCTGGTAGGGGCGGATGGCCGCGCCCTGTGCCAGGAAGATGCCTTGCAGGGTGTGGCCGCCTTCGAGGAAGGGGTTTTTGCCGGGGTGCGGCGTTTGGGCGCGGTAGTGGTTGGCGTATTCGATCACCAGATCGGGGCCAAGATGCGCGAACGGGCCGTGGTAAAGTTCCACGCCGCGGTACACGTTGGCGATCACGGGCAGACCATCGACCCGGTCGCGGTCGGCTTTCAGAAAATCGATCAGCTCCTCGATCAGGGCTTCCTTTTCGTCCGGGGACACCACCCCTTGCGGGAAACGCTCCCGGTCGTTGATCCACATGCGCAGGCCGAAATTGGTGAGAACGACTTTGGAGCGGGAAAAGTCCGCGGCTTCTGTGGGCGTCAGGTTGGCGCGTTTGACGGTGCGGCGGACGGCTTTGAGCTGCCGGGGGCGCAAGCCTTTGACCCATTCGCGCAAGATGGGGAAACGCATGTAGGCGTCGGTGGCCAGGCGCACCAGACGGCCTTTGAGGGGGTGTTGCTGGCCGCCTTTGGGCTGGAAGTAGCCGCCTTTCATCAGCCGCTGGAAGACGTATTGCCGCGGGCGCACGCTGCCGAAGCCGTGGTCCGAGAGCACGATGGTGGTGGTGTTCGGCCCGGCGGCCTCCATCAGCTCGCCCAACAACCAGTCACAGGCGATGTAGGCGTCCAGGAAGGCCTGGCGGAAGGCGGGGGCCTCGGATTTGTGGTAGTTGGGGTGCGCCGGGTCCAGGTAGGTCCAGAACACGTGCGCCATGTTGTCGGTGATGGAGAAGACCACCATGAACAGGTCCCAATCCTGGGTGGTGATCAGGTGGTGGAGCAGCTTGCGCCGGCCGGACATCACATCGCGCCATTCTTCGATGAATCGCTGGCTGCGGTCGAACTTGTTGGCGGGCAGCGCGACGCGGATTTCGGGGTGCAGTTCGGGAGGCAGGTGGGGGGAGAAGTCTTCGGGGTAGGTGAAAACGGTGCCGGGGGTACGGGGCGTGCCGTAGCCGGTGATCATCAGGCCGTTGAACGGCTGGGGCGGGTAGGTGAAGGGCACGTCCAGGATGATGGAGCGTTTTCCGGCCTCGCTGAGCAGTTGCCAGAGGGTTTTTTCGCGGTGGTGGTGGGTGCGGATGGTTTTGAAGGTGTAGGTGGCCGGGTCCAGCGTCTGGAAATCGTAGATTCCGTGTTTCCCGGGGTTTTTACCGGTGAAGAACGATGTCCAGGCCGCGGGCGTGACCGGCGGAATGGTGGAGAGCAGCTCACCCCACGCGCCGTGCTGCATCATTTTAGCGATGTTGGGTAATTTACCTTCGGCAACCAGGGGACGGATCACGTCGAACGTGGCCCCGTCCCAGCCGACA
>JALUWE010000397.1 GCA_027019845.1 Anaerolineales bacterium
TCGTAGCCCACCTCGACCAACGAGACGCCGATGCGCCGGTTGGCGGGGAGGGCGGGCGGCAGCTGCCGCGGGGGGCGCAGGTAATTGCGCAGCGGCCCGACTTCGGGGTATTCGCGTTTGGGGATCGGGGTGAAGTAGCCCTTGCGCACCAGCCGGGGCTGTGCGTTTTGCAGGTAGCTGTGAATGCCGCGCGCCGCGCGTTGCCCATCCGCGACCGCGTTGATGATCAGCCTCGGGCCAAACGCGATGTCGCCCCCGGCGAAGACGCCTGCCGCGGTGGTTGCCAGGGTTTCGCGGTTTACTTTGAGCGTGCCGCGCGGGGTGACTTCCAGGCCGTCTTCGGGCTGCACCCAGGCCAGTTCACCGGTCTGCCCGATGGCGACGATCACACTGTCACATTCCCACAGCTTTTCGGTGCCGGGGATCAGTTGCGGGTTGAAACGGCCCTGATCGTCGAAGGCGCGCGACACGTCCAGCGTTTCCACCGCGCGGGCATGGCCGTTCCCCACAATGCGTTTGGGGGCCACGTGGTTGTGGATGCGGATGCCCTCTTCTTCGGCTTCCAGGATTTCGATGGGGTCGGCCAGCATCTGGTCGCGGGCTTCCACTACCAGGCAGTGGACTTCTTCGGTTGCGCCCAGGCGCACTGCGGTGCGGGCTACGTCGAGGGCCATTTCCAGATCGCCGCCGGACTGGGAAGGCTGTCCCAGGCGGGCTGCGGTGCGGGCCACGTCCATAGCCACGTTGCCGCCGCCGATCACGATGATGCGTTTGCCCAAATCGAGGTTGTAGCCGCCCAGGTTGACGTTGATCAGGAAATCGACCGCGCGCAGCACGCCGTCCAGTTGTTCGCCCTCGATGTTGAGTTTGCGGCTGCCGAATGTGCCGATGGCGATGAATACCGCGTCGAATTCGGCGCGCAGATCGGCCAGGGTGAAGTCGCGTCCCAGTCGCTGGTTGAGCTTGAGTTCGGGGCCCAGGGCCAGGATGGCCTGGATTTCCAGGTCGATCACCTCGCGGGGCAGGCGGTAGGCGGGCACCCCCAGGCGCAGCATCCCGCCCGCGGCCGGCGCGGCCTCGAAGATGGTGACATCGTGGCCGAGCAGGGCCAGGTCGTGGGCGCAGGTCAACCCGGCTGGCCCCGCGCCGACGATGGCGACGCGTTTACCGGTTTTGTCTCCGCGCTGGTGCGCGGCGTGCAGCCCGCTGCGGCTGGTGGGGAACACGGTGTTGCCCAGCTCGAACGCGTCCGTGCGCCCGACGTAGGCCGGCCAGGCGGGGGGGTGCTGGGGTTTACCGCTTTCGCCCAGATACACGCCATAACGGTCGTTGACGAAGCGTTTGAGGGCGCGGATGGCGATGGGCGCGTCGATCTTGCCCCGCCGGCAGGCGGCCTCGCAAGGCGCACCGCACACCCAGCCGCAGGTGGATGCGAAGGGGTTGGTCTCGCGCGCGATCAGGTAGGCGCGCTCGTATTCACCGCGCGCGATGGCGGTGACGTAGCCGCGCGCGTCGGTGCGCACCGGGCAGGCAAACTGGCAGGCCACGGTGCGTTGGTAGAACTCCAGATCGGGGAGGAATACGGGGTATTGGGTCACAGTTCGGCCTCCTCTCCCCCTTAATGTAGCCGAAAAAGGTCTAGATCAGGTCTAGATCAGGTGTGGGTTGGGTGGGGGGGGGTGAATTGGGTATTGGTAATTGGTAATTGGGTAATTGGGGATTGCATCCTGCGAAGCCACCGCCGCCCGACCAACAGACGTCATTGCGAGCGACTGGCCGGGAGCGCATTCCCTCGTGTCATTAGTATGTTTTCGAGAGTGTGATAGGATACAAAAAAGGGGCACGGCAG
>JALUWE010000398.1 GCA_027019845.1 Anaerolineales bacterium
TCCCTATCCCTATCCCTATCCCCACTCCCACCATGATGACCATCGCGCCTGGAAGCCCACTGCGGGGCACCGTCACGCTGCCCGGCGATAAATCCATCTCCCACCGCGCCGCGCTGTTCGCCGCGCTGGCCCACGGCACATCGGTTTTCGAGAACTTTCTCGTTGCCGGCGTCACGCGGGTCATGCTGAATGCGCTCACCGCGCTGGGGGTGGCGTGGCAGCTAGACGGCACCACGCTCACCGTGCAGGGTAACGGCATCACCGGCCTTCGCCCCCCTGCCGCGGCCATCGACTGCGGCAACTCCGCCACCACCATGCGCCTGCTGGCCGGTGCGGTCGCGGCCGCAGGCATCCCCGCGGTGTTGGACGGCTCGCCCGGGTTGCGCCGGCGCCCCATGGACCGCATCGTCGAGCCGCTGCAACACATGGGCGTGCCCGTCCGCGCCACCCGTGGGCGTGCACCGCTCGTCTTTGAGAGTGCCGGGGACCGGGGAGGGAAGCCAGAACACACCCCGCACCCAGCACCCTCCACACCGCCCCCCCGCGTCATCCACCTGCCCGTCGCCTCCGCGCAGGTCAAATCATGCCTGTTGCTGGCCGGGCTGGCCGCGGACGCCCCCCTCACCATCATCGAACCCGGCCCCTCCCGCGACCACAGCGAACGGATGCTCGCCAGTATGGGGGTGGAGGTCGAGAATCAAGAATGGGGAAGCGAAAGCAGGGAATTAGGAACTGGGAATTGGGAATGGGAAACTGAGAATGGGGAAGCGGGAAGCGGGAAGCGGGAATACCGGACCGCCATGAGGCCGCCCGGAGGCAAGCTGCGCCCCCTGCAAATGACCATCCCGGGCGACATCTCGGCAGCCGCGTTCCTGATCGTGGCCGCGCTGATCACCCCCGGCTCCGACATCCGCATCCAAAACGTGGGCCTCAACCCGACCCGCACCGGCCTGCTGGACGTGCTGCAATCCATGGGCGCGCGCATCGAGACCAGCCATTGCCGCACCGCGCACAACGAACCCGTCGGCGATCTGCGCGTGCGTCACAGCCTGCTGCACGGCACCATCGTCTCCGGCCCGCTGGTGGTGCGCATGATCGATGAGTTCCCGGTCTTCGCCGTTGCCGCGGCGCACGCCTACGGCCCCACCGCGGTGCGCGGCGCGCGGGAACTGCGCTACAAAGAGTCCGACCGTATCAGCGCGCTATGCCAGCAGCTGCGCGGCGTGGGCATCGAAGTGGAAGAGCGCCCGGACGGCTTCATCCTGCCCGGCAACACCCCCCCGCGCGGGGGCGCAGTCGATCCGCACGGCGACCACCGGCTGGCGATGTCTCTGGCTGTGGCGGGGCTGGCCGCGCAATCCCCCATCTCGATCACCCACCCCGACATCATCCACGAATCCTTCCCCGGCTTCAGACACACCCTGGAATTTCTGGGAGCCAGGATTGACTGACCCCCCACGCGCGTACCATCTCGGGCTGATTGGGTATCCGCTCGAGCATTCCCTCTCCCCCAAGCTACACAACGCCGCGCTGCGGGCGCTGGGACTGGCGGGCGAATACCGGCTGTACCCGGTCCCGTCCACCGGAGCGGGCGAAAGAGAACTGCGCGCCCTGCTCGAGCAAATGCGGGCTGGCGAAATCCACGGCCTGAACGTCACCATCCCGCACAAACGCGCCGTCATCCCCCTGCTGGACGAACTGACCCCGACCGCGCAGGCCATCGCGGCGGTCAACACTATCATTCCCCGCGGCGGCAAACTGATCGGCGACAACACCGATGCGCCCGGCTTCCTGGCGGATTTGTACCGCGCATTCCCCTCTTTACGGCCTGCACATCCCGTTGCAAGTCCAAAGTTGCAGGCTGAAGGCGCGGACCTGCCCCATGCTTTCATTCTCGGCGCCGGTGGCTCGGCCCGCGCGGTCGTCTACGCCCTGCTGCAAGACGGCTGGCAGCTCACCATCGCGGCTCGCCGCCCTGCGCAGGCCCGGTCACTCGTCAAAGACCTGGCACCATACGCAAGACGAGCATCCGTTATTCGACCTGCAACCTTCGACTTTCGGCCTGCGGCCTGCGACCTGATCGTCAACTGCACCCCCCTCGGCATGTCCCCGAACGTGGAGGCCTCCCCCTGGCCGGAGGACGTGCCCTTCCCGCAGGGGGCCGCGGTGTACGATCTGGTGTACAATCCCCGTGAGACCAGGCTGGTGGCCGCGGCCCGCGCCGCGGGGCTGCCCGCGGTCACCGGTCTGGGGATGCTGATCGAACAAGCGGCCCTCGCCTTTGAGCACTGGGTCGGCCAGTATCCGCCCGGTGTTCACTTCACCCCTGACCCCTGACCACTGACCCCTGACCACTGAATACTGAACACTGAACACTGACCATGTCCTGGATCGAAGTTTCCCTGACCGTTGCGCCGGAGTTGGCCGAAGCCGTCGCCGAGGTACTGGCGCGCTATGTGCCCAACGGGGTGGCCATCGAATCGACCGATTTCGAGGGCGACCCGGACTTTGGCGGGCGCCCGGCCGGCCCGCTGCGGGTGTGCGGCTACCTGCCGGTGGACGAGCATCTGGAAGCCGCTCGTCACAAGATCGAAGAGGGGCTGTGGTACCTGAGCCGCATCCAGCCGCTGCCAGCGCCGGTGTTCCGCCCCTTGCAGGAGACCGACTGGGTGGCGGCCTGGAAATCGCGTTACCGCCCCATTCTGGTCGGGCGACGGCTGATCATCCTGCCGAGCTGGTACGACAACCCGCAGCCGGAACGCCTGCCGATCAAGATCGAGCCGGGCATGGCGTTTGGCACCGGCACCCATCCCACCACTCGACTGTGTCTGGAGTTGATGGAGAAACACATTCTCGGTCCGTCTGCGCGTTCCGCTCCCCCCGCCGCGATGATCGATGTGGGCTGCGGCTCCGGTATCCTGTCGATTGCCGCGGTGCGGCTGGGGGTGGCGCGCGCGCTGGGCGTGGACGCGGACGCGCAGGCGCTGCCCCACGCGCGGGAGAACGCGGCCCTGAACGGGGTGTTGGACCGGATCGAGTTCGCGCACGGGTCGGTGGCGGAGGTGCGCGCCGGCGCGTTTTCCTTGCGGCAGGCGCCGCTGGTGGTGGTCAACATTTTGGCGCGCATCCTTTTGCGGCTGTTCGATCAGGGGTTGGCGGATTTGCCGGCGCCGGGCGGGCGCATGATCTTGTCCGGCATTCTGGAGGAGCAGGAGGGGGAGATACGGGCCGCGCTGGAAAGGCACGGGCTGGATGTGCTGGAGCGCAGCCAGATGGGGGATTGGGTGGGGTTGGCCGCGGTTTCCCGCACCGAATGAGCGCGAATCTTGCGGCGGGCGAGCGGGAAGGGGCCGAATTTGTCACCCGATTTCTGAACCACCGGCTCTGCCCGGTCAGATTTGGTCGAGTGCCTGGGACAGGTCGGCGATCAAATCCTGGGTGTCTTCGATGCCCAGGGCCAGGCGCACCAGGTTGTCGTAGATGCCGAGTTGCAGCCGCTCCGCGGTGGAGAGTTCGTAGTACGACATGAGGGCCGGCTGCTCGATCAGGGATTCCACCCCGCCGAGGGAGGCGGCGATGATGGGGATGCGCACCGCGTCGATGAAGCGGGAGGCGGTTTGCAGGTCGCCTTTGACGGTGAAGGAGACCACCCCGCCGAAGCCGCGCATCTGCCGGGCCGCGGTGGCGTGATCGGGGTGGGAGGCCAGGCCGGGGTACCACACCCGTTCGATTTTGGGGTGCGCTTCCAGAAATTCGGCCACGGCCTGGCCGTTCTGGTTCTGGCGTTCGACGCGGATGCCCAGCGTCTTGAGGCCGCGCAGCAGCAGGGAGGCGTTGTGGGGGTCGGCCACCGCGCCCATCACGCCCAGCGCGTTTTTCAGGGAGGCGATCAGCCCGGCCTCTCCGGCCACCACACCGGCCAGCAGGTCGTTGTGCCCGGCAAGGTACTTGGTGGCCGAGTGTACCACCAGATCGACGCCGTATTCGAGCGGGCGCACGTTGAGCGGGGTGGCGAAGGTGGCGTCGATCAGGGTTTTGACCCGCGCCCGGCGCCCGATTTCGGCGAAGCGCTCCAAATCGAGGCAGCGCAGGTAGGGGTTGGTGGGCGATTCCGAGATCAACAGGCGGGTTTGGCCGGGCCGGATGGCGGCTTCCAGCGCGGCGTAGTCCCCTGCGGGGACGATGGTGCAGTCGATGCCCAGCCGTTTCAGGAAGGTGAGGCAAAACTGGCGGGTGCGGCGGTAGCAGTCGTCGGTCATCACGAGGTGCGCGGCGGTGGGCAGCATGGCGAGCAGTACGCTGGTGATGGCCGCCATGCCGGAGGCGAACAGGAGCGCGGCCTGCGCGCCCTCGATGGCGGCCAGCCGGGCTTCCACGGCTTGCACGGTCGGGTTGCCGTAGCGCCCGTATTCGGTGCGGCCGGCGGCCATGCCCCACATGTGCGCGTCCATGAAGGCGCACAAATCCGCGGTGTCCCGGAAGGTGTAGGTGGCGGTCTGTACCACCGGCTCGATGATGGCGTGGTAGGGGTTGTGCCGCACCGCGCCGGCGTGTACCGCGCGGGTGGAGGGCCCGGGTTCGGCAGGCAGGGTGTGAACGGGCGTGCGTTGGAGGGTTTCTACGGGTTGGGACATGGGGAAGCTCCTCTCGAAAGTGATCCGCTGTTGGGCGATGGCGCAGATGATGCGGAAATAAAAAAGCTGCCTGTTGCGGGCAGCTTTTGGATGAACCGTGTGTGTCAGGTGATCTCAGGATCGAAGGACAGCAGCCCGCAGCCGTGCGCGCAAGTGCATCATGTCCATCATCATGAACATGGCGATCAGAGCGACGAGTGCGGAGATTGCTGCGGGGTGTGTCATTGGTCGGGGAGTATATCCGGGTCGCGGCGATTCGTCCAGGGGGGAATCGGCCGGTGAGTCGGAACGGAGACGGGGGACCGGGGACGGATGACCGGGGACGGTTGTTCGGCGCGTGGTTATTGGGGGGTCGGGGCGACCGGCCGGTCGCCCCGACGGTCGTCTCAAGATGGAGACGGACGACCGGGGACGGGGGACGGTTGTTCGGCGCGTGGTTATTGGTGATCGGGGCGGGGCTTTGTTGGGAAGATACCCCGCTATTGTGTTAGAATGGTTGTGCAGCATAAACCAACCATTACAACCACATCTCGAAAAGGAGAATTCACCATGTTGATCGGTAAAACCCTTGAAGACGCCATGAACCGGCAAATCGGCAGCGAATTTGGGGCCAGCCTGCAATACGTGAGCATCGCGGCATATTTCGAGGCAGAAGACCTGCAACAGCTTGCCGCTTTCTTCTTCCGCCAGTCGGATGAAGAGCGTATGCACGCCATGAAGTTCGTTCACTACATTCTGGATGCCGGGGGCCAGGTGCGCATTCCAGACATCCCGGCCAGCCGTTATGAGTTCCAATCCGCGGAAGATGCGGTGCAAGCCGCGTTGGATTGGGAGATGGAAGTGACGGCGCAAATCAACAATCTGATGGACATCGCCAGGGAGGAGAACGATTACATCGCGCAGAATTTCCTGCAATGGTTCGTGGCCGAGCAATTGGAGGAAGTCTCGACCATGAGCACGCTGTTGAACATCGTGCGCCGTGCCAAAGACAACCTGTTGCTGGTGGAGGAATATCTGGCACGCAATCCGGACCCGCACGCGGGGCAGGCAAATGGAGGCGCGGCCGGGGAATAACCCCTTCAAAACGCGTTCTCAAACGGGCGTCGCGAGCGGCGCCCGTTTTTCGCGCCCCGCGCCGCCGCGTCACTTCCACGACCAGAAGGCGATCTCGCCAGCCGTGATGAACCTGGGCGGCAATCGACCGGAGACGGGCACCACCCAGATGGTCGGCACACCACCCGGTTCCAGCGCGGCGATCACCACGTTCTCGCTGTCCGGCGACCAGATGGTGGCCGCGCGCGCGTACTGGTCGAAAAACGGCAGGATCGAAATGAAAGAATCGCTGGGGCGGAAAGTTGTCAGGGTGCGGGTTTCCCCGTCCTTCACTTCCAGAACTTTGAGTTCCAGCAGCAAGTTTTCACCGGATACCTCGCCTTCGCTTTCCGGGTCCAAAAATGGCACCAGATAGGCGATTTTCTCGCTATCGGGTGACCAGAAGAACGCTAACACTTCCTCGTCCGGGGTGGGCACCTGCTCGAGCGACTCCATCCGGAGCACCGAAAGTTGCCCCAACACCACGGAAACCTCCTGCTCGACAGCAACATACGCCACGAATTTTCCATCCGGGGACCAGCTAAACGCGATGGCCTGGTCGAAGGTGGCTAGCTGGCGCGAGGGGGTGCCGCGCAAGTTGGCCTGGTAGAGCACGCCCTGCCCCTGTTGGTTTTTCCCGGCCAGCAGCAACTGGCTGCCATCCGGGGACCAATCCGGGCTTTGAAAACGATGCGGGTTCAGGTTCAGCCGGTTTTCGCGAATTTCGTTGCCAATGGTCAGGGAAGACACACGAGCCTCGGGATTGCGGTCGCTCGATCCCCCTGTGTGAACCACCACACGCTGCCCATCTGGAGACCAGACCCAGTAGTAAGGCCGCCCGCTGTCCAGAATCTCGGCGCTGTCCAGACCGAAGGAGGCCAGACGCAAGGTCATCGCCTCGCTATCGGGGGAAGAGGTCAAAAAGCTGATGCGTTCGTTGTCCGGTGACCAGTACAAGAAAAAAGGCAGTTCGGTATCGCTGCGAAACGCTTCGATCAGCTTTTTTTCGGAGAAGTCCATCAGATACAAGCTGGCGGCGGTTTGCTGTGTGCGCCCCCCGCGAATGCCAACGTAAGCCAGCCGCTGCCCGTTTCTGGACCAGGTGGGAAACTGGTAGATCAGGAAGGCGTTATTCGGGTCGGAGAGGTCCGCGTCGGTGGTGACCGCGGTTTGTTTGCCGCCGCCCTGATCGATGGTGTAGATGTTGCCGTCCAGTCCAACGTAGGCGATCAGGCCGGATTTGCGCTCCAGATAACGCAACAGGGGGCTTTCCGGCATCGGGCCGAGATCGGGCGAAGCACATGCAGTGAGCGTCGCCCAGAGTGCCAACGCCAAGACCAGCCCCCACACCCGGCAGACCACCTCCCCTGTTCGGCCTGGGTTGCCGAAACATGCGATAACCAGACGAGCACCGCTCCCGGACATACGCCAAGTATAGCAGAAACCACGGCGAGGCTGCCGGAAAATTTGGGGCCTGGAAACCGAAATTGCTCCCCGGCTTTGAAACTGGTACAATTGAACGCACCCAACAAAACGTCACCTGACAACCCCGGGGCAACCAGACGGATGAAAACCCTGCTCATCCTCAGGCACGCAAAATCCAGTTGGAAAGATGCTTCACTGGCGGACCATGACAGGCCGCTGAACAAACGCGGGGAACGGGACGCGCCCCGCATGGGGCAACTGCTGCTCGATCAGGGGTTGGTACCCGATCTGATCATCAGTTCGACCGCCAAACGCGCCCGCCAGACCGCGGAACTGGTGGCCCAGGCGTGCGGCTACGAGAACGAGATCGTGTTTACGCGCGACCTGTACCACGCCGGGCCGGAGGACTACCTCGAGACGCTCAACATCATGGCCGAGGACGAGGAGGTGGTGATGGTGGTCGGGCACAACCCTGGGATGGAGGCATTGCTCGATGTGCTCACGGGCGAATCCGGCTACCTGACCACGGCCAATATCGCGCAGGTCAGGCTTCCGATTGAGAGCTGGGATGAGTTGGACGAGTTTACCGGGGGGAAACTGGTGAATTTGTGGCGGCCAAAGGAGGTGTGGGGGTAAGCGGTACGTCCCGCAATCGTTGGGGCAGGCGTTCCCACCAGGCATCCTCCGCGGCGATGCGCAACAGATGAGCGGGAGAGGGGGCATCGGAGGCGCCCAGCCCGCTGGCGATCAGCCGCGCGGCCGGGTCGCTGGCCAGTATTTCTGCCAGGGGGGATTCCAGCCGCGCTTCCCCCGCCAGAACCAGCACCCCGCGCAGTTCGGCAGCGGGGTGATCGAGCAGGTAGTCCACGTGCCAGTGCAGCTTTTTTGTTTGGGGTGGCGAGGCGTTGGCGGGCAACAGGCCGCGAGCCGCGAAGGTGTCTAATAGCGCGGCCCGGATGGGGTGCGGGGGGCGCCCGCGGCTGCGGGTGGCGTGGCGCAGCAGCCGCCGCGCCAGGGTCGCGCTGCCCTTTTTCCCCATCGCAGAGCCGACATAGGCATACTCGCCCGCGGGAAGGTGGATCGGCTTCCCCGCGTTGAAACGCCCGAAGGTGATTTCTGCTGCCTGTCTTACCCGGATGCGCAGGAGATAGCTTCCGCTTGGCGAGTCCTCGCCTACCCACAAGATTGTCATCCTACACCCGCTGCGGTCAATCTCGTTCTTTGATCCATCCGAGCGCGAAACTCAACGCCAGGAAAGCGAATTGAACCAGGAGAGCGCCAATAAACCATTTTCGTCTTTTGAAAGCTACCGCAGAGGCCGCCGCGAAAATACCACTGGCAAAGCCGTTTGCCTTTCGGACGATGGTTTCGGCTTTCTCTATCGATTTACCACGCGCC
>JALUWE010000399.1 GCA_027019845.1 Anaerolineales bacterium
TTCCTCGCTGGTGGGGTTGCGTCCCAATTCCTGGGTGAGTTTCCGCTGGGCGCGCAACAGCCGTTGGATGGACTCCAACAGATGGACGGGGATGCGGATCACCCGCGCCTGGTCAGCGATGGAACGTGTGATGGCCTGCCGGATCCACCAGGTTGCGTAGGTGCTGAATTTGTAACCCCGCGTGGGGTCGAACTTCTTGACGGCGCGCAACAGGCCGATGTTGCCCTCCTGGATCAAATCCTCGAACGAGCTGCCGCGTCCCACGTAGCGTTTGGCAATGCTGACCACCAGGCGTAAATTGGCCCGGATCAGCGCGTCCTGTGCCTCCTTGGCCCGCTGGCGGCAGGCGCTGATCTCCTTCCCTAACTCGTCGTCGGAGGGCAAGTATTTGACAAACGTCCTCACCGGCGGCAGCTTGCCTTTTGTTTCCAAATACTCCCGCACCTTTTCGGCGGTCTTTGGTGGCAGCGCATACAGGCCGATGTAGACGTTGATGGCGTGGCGGGCCACCTCGTCCCACAACGGGTCCTTCCCCCAGGAACCGTTATCCAGGTAAGCGCGCAGATAAGAGGGGGATGGGTTGTCCCAGGTTTGGCGCAGCATTTGCGCTTCGGTGAAGATCAGGAGCGGGTCCGGCGGGTCTTGTCCCAGCCCTGCCAGGTCTTCGAGCATTCGCTGCCAGGAGGTCAACACCTTGTCATAAAAAACGCGGAAAACCTCCCGCGGGCTGCCACCCCGCTTTTGAATGCTGGGATGCTGCCGCCGGATGGTATCGATGGCGCGGATAGCCTGCAGGCGGGTGGCCAGCCAAAACTCACGATCCGGGTCCAAAAGATCGACCGCGCCGATCTCTTTCAAGTATAGCCGGACCGTATCGTCGCCCAGCTCTTCCAGCAAGAGCGCGGCGTCTGGCGCGGCTGAGCGCGTCTTTTCCTCCACCTGGGCAGGCGGCATACTCTCCAACTGGGTAGCGGCCAGCTCCAGTTCGATCATTTCTTCTTCGGCGGATTCGGGTTGCACATCCATAAGACCTGCCCCCAATTATCCCATAAAAATCGAGCGATCATTGCATTTTCTCAAAGCCTGATCCAGACGCGCCAGCGTGGTGGTGTGCTGGAGGATGGTTTTTTGATAATCGAGCACGATCAGGTCGCCTTTTTCCTGCGCGTCTTCCATCAGGAAGCGCACGTGCTCGATGTATTGGTTCACCTGCCGCTTGCGCATACTCAGAACCCGGCGCAGCAACTCTTCCAGAATGCGGGCGTCGTGCGTGTCGAGATTTTCGGTCTCCCCCAGCAAACGATCTGCCAGCCCCATGAGAGAAAGCGGCAAACTGCCCAGCACAACCTGAATAGGTTCGGCAAAATCCTGTTCCAACGATTCTTGAATCAGTTTCATCAGGGTTTGGTGGCCGGAATCCTGGAAATCCTGGGGGGACAACCGCCGCAACCCGGCCTTTTGCAGGGCGCGGTCGAGGCGATAGAGCAGGTCGGGACGGCGCAGCAGCACGCCCAGACAGTAGGCCTCCATGGTGTGGCCGCCGCCGAGAGAGGGGGAATGAACGGGGGGAGGGGCTGCCTGCTGCGGCCTGGGAGCTCGAGGCCTGCGCCGGTAGCGGGGCTGGCGGGGGCGGCCTGCGGCCAGCAGGGCGCGCTCGTCCACCCGTAACAGCCGCGCCAATCGTTGGCGGTAGGTCTCGCGCTCGATGGCGTTGGGCACATCCTCGATCAACGGCAGCATCTGTTCCGCGATCTGGGTTTTGACTTTGGGGTCGTCCAGATCGCGGCCTGCGGCCAGGGTATCCATGACGTGGATCACGATGGGT
>JALUWE010000400.1 GCA_027019845.1 Anaerolineales bacterium
GTGGGGATGGGGAGGGGGGATAGGGATAGGGATAGGGATAGGGATAGGGATAGGGAGTGGGCGTTGGGAGTTCGGGTTGGGAGCTTGGGTTTGGAGTAGGGGATGGGGGTGGGGATAGGGATAGGGATAGGGATAGGGATAGGGATGGGGATGGGGATGGGGATGGGGTGAGGGTGGGGCTTGCGCTGAGGGTGGGCGAAGCGGTGGGGGTGTTGGAGGGTTGGATGATCAGTTCGTCGCCGGGGTAGATGAAGGAGAATTCGGTCAGGCCGTTGAGTTCGCGGATTTGTTCGACCGGTACCTGGTAGTAGTAGGCGATCACCCACAGGGTCTGGCCTTCGGCCACGGTGTGGATGATGGCGCCGTCGGCGCGCGGGGTGGCGGCCACGAAGGGGGGCGCGGCAGCCGCGGGGGGTCCGGTTTCGGCGTCTGGGGGCGCGTCTCCGGCTGGGGGTTGTTCCTCCGCCGGGGGCGGGTCGTTGATCCCCTCCCCCGGGCTGCCGGAAACGTAGGCCGCGACCAGGGTGTAGTAGACGGTGTTGTTGTCGCCGACGGCCACGCCCGCGCCCACGTCTTTGTAGTTGCCCAGCATGGTGTTGAGGTGCGGCGCGTCGCCCTGCCACCACTGCACCGCGGTGGCCGGGCTGGCGTTGATTCCGGCGTAGATGTTTTCGGAGATGAAGATGCGGTTGCCGCCGCCGTAGCCGAAGGCTTTGGCGCGGTCTCCCGGGCGGGTGCCGCCCTCGCCGGTGTGGGTGACTTCGTTGATGGCGGCCTGGTAGTCGCTCTGCATTTGGGCGGCGGCCATCAGTTTGTTGTTGACTTCGTAGGGCGGCAGGCCGTAGGAGACGCGCAACGCGTTGACCAGGGCGATCAGCTCCGAGGGCGTGTAACGCGGCCGGGCCTGGGCCGCGCTGAATTCCACCCCCAGAAAGGCGACCAGGAGCAGGCACAGGAGGAGATGTCTGGTTTTCATGTTGGGGGAGCGTGCGGGTTTTGGCCCAACCCCAATTCGTCGTATTTGCGGCGCACCTCGCGGATGTCTTTCCACATCAGGGATTTGGGGGAGCCGGGTGCTCTGGAGGGGTTGCGCAGCAGGTAGGAGGGGTGGAAGATGGGCATGATCCAGCGGCCATCCCGTTGGGACCACTCCCCGCGCAGCCGGGTGATGCCGGTTTTGCCGAGGATGGACTGGCAGGCCACGTTGCCGGAGAGCAGGATGATGGCCGGGTTGACCAGGCGGATGATTTCGAGCAGGTAGGGTTTGTAGAAGGCGATCTCGTCGGGGCTGGGTTTGCGAAAGGGGCGCCCGCCCTCGCCTGGGGGCAGGCGGAAGACCGCGTTGGTGATGAAGGCGTCTTTTTCCGGGTCGAAGTCCACGGCGCGCAGGATTTGGTCTAGCAGCCTTCCCGCGGGGCCGACAAAGGGTTTGCCCAGGCGGTCTTCTTCGCTGCCCGGGGCTTCGCCCACGATCATCAGCCGCGCCTGGGGGTTGCCGCGGTAGATGACCATGTTGGTGCCCGCGGGGAAGAGCGGGTCGTCTTCCATTTTCAGCATGTCTGCGACCAGGTCTTCCAGGCGGGCGTAGGGCTTGGAGCTTTTTCCAAACAGGTCGGGGGATGTCATGGGGTTTAATTCGTCTGGCCGGTCGTATTTGTCTGATCTGCCGGTGTGGTAGTCGGGTTGTGCGGTGCATACACCGGGCAGCGCACCACCGGCAGCCGGGGGTAACGGGGCAAATCCGGGCGGGTTTTGTGCGCCTCGCATAGCCAGAACACGCTGCCGCGGTCGTTTTGGATGGTTTTGGCGTGTATGCACGTGGCACACAGCCCCGGGTGGGCGTTCGCGGCCACGCCTATCCTACCAGCTTTTCCAGCCGGTCCACCATCTGCGCCAGCTCGTTGAACGCGGCTTCGACAGGTTCGGGGGTGGTCAGGTCCACACCGGCCATTTTGAGTGCCTCGAGGGGGTACATCGAGCCGCCGGCCTTGAGGAAATCGAGGTATTTTTCCGCGGCGCGGTTTTTTCCGGCCAGCACTCCCGCGGCCAGGGCCTGCGCGCCGGAGATGCCGGTGGCGTACTGGTAGACGTAGAAGTTCATGTACAGGTGGGGGAACTGGGCCCAGGTGATGCCGGTGCGGTCGTGGTCGAACACCACTTCATCGCCGTAGCCCTCTTTGAACAGGTCGGCGCACAACCGGATCAGGCCGTCCGCGTTGACCGGCTGCCCTTGTTCGATGCGCTGGTGCATCTCCAGCTCGAAGCGCGCCAGGGTGGGCATGATGAAGAAGTAGCGATGGAAATTGGACATGGCTTCTTCGATCAGCGCGATCTGGAACTTACGGTT
The DNA here is from genome assembly GCA_027019845.1 of Anaerolineales bacterium. Lineage (GTDB taxonomy): Bacteria > Chloroflexota > Anaerolineae > Anaerolineales > JABWBV01 > JALUWE01. Next base: position 2,348 of record JALUWE010000400.1, read on the forward strand.
TGTCTGGGTCTCGAACAGGTAGGCGCGGGTCATGGCCTGGTTGAAGTTGGAGGCCACCTCGGCCACGAACAGCGAGTAGCCGGCGTAGATGAAGGGCTGGTGTTTGCGGGAGTAGTAGGAGTGCAGGGAGTGTCCCAGCTCGTGCGCCAGGGTGCTGAGGCTGTACAGGTCGTCGGAGTAGCTCATCATGATGTAGGGGTGGGTGTCGTACACGCCGCTGGAGAACGCGCCGCCGCGTTTGCCCTTGTTTTTGGCCCAGTCCACCCAGCGGTTTTCCAGGCAGCCTTTGCGCAGCACCTCCACGTATTCGTCCCCCAGCGGCTTCATGCCCTCGGCGATCCACTCCACGGCCTGGCGGTAGGGCACGACCGGTGGCTTCTTGATGAGCGGGGCTTTGATGTCGTATACGTGCAGCTTTTTGTAGCCCAGGGCTTTGCGCCGGATGCGCCAGTAGCGGTGCCAGGTGGGCAGGTTGTTTTTGAAGACCTCGATCAGGTTGTGGAAGACCTCGACCGGGATGTGGTTCGGGGCCAGCGAGGCCTCCAGGGATGAGCCGTAGCCGCGGGCGCGGGCGTAGAACACATCGCGCTTGACCGCCGCGGTCAGGTTGTTTGCCAGCGTGTTCTTGAAGGCCAGATAGCCGTTGGCATAACTGCGCCAGGCCGTGCGCCGCACTTTGCGGTCCCGGTGGGAGACCAGTTCGCCGATGGTGCTCTGGCCGACCTGGTGTTTGCGGCCTTTTGCGTCTTTGGCGGGTTTGAACTTCAATTCGCCGTTGACCAGGATGCCGGCGGTGGACATGGCCGTACCCAGCGGGTCGGACACCGCGGCGAGCACTTCTTCGACCTCGGCGGAGCGGACGTGCGCCCGGCGTTTTTCCAGTTGGTCGAAGTAGTGGCCGAGAATGGACAATCGTTCGTCTTGCTGCATCCATTCGCGCAGTGTGTCGAAGCCGATGGACATCAGTTCCGGGTCGCTGAACGCGGTGGCCGCGGACAGGCGGGCGTACAGGCTGCGCGCCTGCCCGGACTGGGCCGCGGCGTCCTGATCGGTGGTGTCCACCGCGTATTTCAGGCTGGCGTACACGAACACCTTGCCCACCAGCCGGTAGGCTTTTTCGGCCAGCTCGAAATAATCCCCCACCGTTTGGGGGCCGTCTTTGAGCCGCCCCTGGAAGGCGGCCAGGTCGGGCAACATTTTTTCGACTTCAGCGTAGGCCTCTTTCCAGGCCTGATCCGAGGGGAAGATGCTTTCCAGGTCCCAGGTTTGTTCGACGGGCACTTCGTTGCGAGCTGGCAGAACGATGGATTTGGACATTGTGTTTTGGCTCCTTGTGCGAGAGATGTGTATGACCGGTTTGCCGAGCGAGCAGGTGTGCGGCGGGCGATTGTTTTTCGGCGTTGGAAGCCGTGTTCGCCGGAAGCACGCGAAGTGTTCCGCTCAGGCAGCCCCTGCGGAGCTTCGCAATGACCATTCCACAGGGGGGCTTTTATCCGAAGCTCAGGTAGTTACAGGCAAGAATTATAAACGATAGGACTTACGCAGTTGATGAAATCTGGTACGGGTTTTGTGCCATTATGAACATCTGCGTAAGCTCCCGGAATGACACACGACTCCCCTGTCATTCTGAGGGCACATACCCCTCCCGTCATTCTGAGGGCACGAAGTGCCCGAAGAATCTCCCCCACCACCGCCGAGATTCTTCGCTGCCGCTCGGAGATTCTTCGCTGCCGCTCGGAGATTCTTCGCTGCCGCTCAGAATGACCCGCACCCCCGTCATTCTGAGGGCACATACCCCTCCCGTCATTCTGAGGGCACGCAGCCTGTCCTGTCATTCTGAGGGAGCACAGCGACCGAAGAATCTGGAGCACAGCGACCGTCGGGGCGACCGGCGGGTCGCCCCGACCACCAATAACCACGCCCCGAACAAGGGGATTGAGACCATTCCCCCCGCAGCGGTTGGTCTCCCCTCGCAGCGGTTGGTCGCGACCAACCGCTGCAAATAACCACGCGCCGAACAACCACCCCCGTCCCCGGTCCCCCGTCCCCCGTCATTCTGATGGCACGCAGTGCCCGAAGAATCTCCCCTCACCATCGCCGAGATTCTTCGCTGCCGCTCAGAATGACATAAGGAACAGCGCTCAGAATGACACAGGCAACAGCAGGTATAAACTGCATAACTCCTGTCAAGAATTGGCCGGGTGGTTCAGGCGGCGCACAGCGACGGCAAATACCCCCGCCACCAGAACATGCAACGCCAGCACCGGGGCTGACCATCCCCAAACGGGGGTAAACAGCGGTTTTCCTGCGGCCCATCACCCAAAAGCAGCCCCTATCGCCAGCGCGAGCGCGCCCCGCACCCCGGCCTGGGTGCCCAACCCCGGCGGCACGATGTAGCCCTCGATGTCCTCCACGATGGCCGCAATCTGCAAATAGCCATTCAGCAGCGCCAACACCAGGGCGCGCACCCGCGGCAACATGCCCGCAACCCCCATCACCCCGCCGCCCAGGATGACCCGTTGCGGGGAGAGCGTCAGCACCAGATTGGCAACGCCCAGCGCCAGATAGTGCGCCTCCAGTTCCCAGGCGGGATGGTCCGCGGGGAGCGACTCTCCCGGCACGCCCCAGCGGGCTTCGATGGCCGGGCCGGAGGCCAGCCCCTCCAGGCAGTCCCCGTGATAGGGGCACACCCCCGCGAACGGGTCGCGCGCCCAATCGTGGGGCACGCGCACGTGGCCCATCTCGGGGTGCAGCGCACCGTGCATCAACCGCCCCCCGGCCATGCCCCCGCCGCCGATCCCGGTGCCAACCGTCAGGTAGACGAACGTGTCCAACCCCTGCGCCGCGCCCCAGCGGTGTTCGCCCAGCGCGGCCGCGTTTACGTCCGTGTCCAACCCGACCGGCACGCCCAGCCGTTCTCGAAAGGGGCGCAGCATGTCGGTGTTGGCCCATCCCGGCTTGGGGGTGCTGGTGATCCGCCCGTAGGCAGGTGAATCCGGGCGCAGATCGACCGGGCCAAATGTGCCGATCCCCAGCGCGGCCAACGGTTTGCCCGCGAAGAACGCCAGCGCGCGCGCCAGAGTTTGCCCCGGCGTGGTGGTCGGAAAAGTGATCGATTCGAGCAGCCGCCCGCTTTCGTCGCCAATCCCGCACACGAACTTGGTGCCGCCCGCTTCAATGCCGCCGTAGAGGGTCATGGGGTAAGTATACAAGATTTTGAATTCAAGTTGACCCCTATCCCCCTCCATGTTAAACTCACCTATTGCCATGCGACCGATTTCGCGCCTCCTCCTGTTCTTGTGGGTGCTGGCCCTCCCCGCACCTGCCGCCGCGCAACAGGCCACCCCCCAGCCCCCCGGCGTGCAGATCACCTCCCCGCGCGGGGGGGAGGCCCTCCAGGGGCAGGTCACCATCACCGGTTCCACCGCGGTTGCGGACTTCGCCTCGGCAGAGCTGGCCTTTGCCTACACCGGCGACTCCACCGGCACCTGGTTCCTGATCGCCGAAGACATCCCCCCGGTCGCAGACGGCCCCCTGGCGGAGTGGGATACCTTCGCCATCACCGACGGTGACTACGACCTGCGGCTGCGCGTCACCACAACCGACGGCAGCCAGATCACCGTTGTGATGACCGGCCTGCGGGTGCGCAACTACACCGCCATCGAGACCAGCACACCCTCCCCAACTCCCACTGCCAGCCTCACCCCTACCGTGGACCTCACCCGGTCCTTCGTCCCCTCCGCCACGCCCACCATCACCCCCACCCCCTCCCCCAGGCCGACTGCCACGCCCCTGCCCCCCAACCCCGCCAGCCTGACCGTCGCGGCCATCGCCAACACCTTGATGCGCGGCGCGGCTGCCGCGCTGGCCGCCTTCATTGTCCTGGGCATCTACACCTCCATCCGCAACTCTTTGCGCAGATGAACCATGTTGGCACACACAGCACCACCGGGCACACAGAGCGCACCGCGATCAAACGCGAGTTGGCGGGCACGCTGCTCCTTCGACTACCGTTTCGGCTGAGCCGCTCACCACGAAGCCTGCGCAATCTGCGCAATCTGCGGTTGAAAACAATGCAGAGACCTCGATCTACTGACACTGTGTAACCGGCCACACACGCCCCATGCCAAAAAGCCACTACGAACGACTCGCCCACATCCGTGAAGTTCTGGACGCGGTCCTGCGCTCCCAGCCCGTGGTAGAACTGCCCGAACAACCGCCCGCCCCCCGCGCCGAAGCCGAAGCGCGGGACGAACCCGCCCGCCGCGCGGCCGCAACCTTCCTGATCGCCGGCCTGGGCAACCCGGGGCGCGAATACGCCAACAACCGCCACAACGTCGGCTTCATGGTGCTCGACCGGCTGGCCGACCGGCTGGGCGTGCAGTTTACGCGCCTTCAACACCGCGCCCTGGTCACGGATACCCGTTTTCGAGACCACAAACTGATCCTCATCAAGCCGCAAACCTACATGAACGAATCCGGTCAGGCCGTGGCCGCGCTGGCCAAATTCTACAAGATCGACCTCGAAAACCTGCTGGTGGTCTTCGACGACATGGACCTGCCCCTGGGCGCGCTCCGCATCCGGCCCAAAGGCGGCTCCGGCGGGCAAAAGGGCATGAAATCCATCATCCAGCGGCTCGGCAAACAGCAAAACTTCCCCCGCCTGCGCATCGGCATTGGCCGCCCCCCGGGACAGATGCCCCCGCCCGCCTACCTGCTGCAAGATTTTTCCTACGACGAGCAAACCCGCCTGGCCCCCGTCCTGGACACCGCGGTAGACGCCATCCTCACCTTCGTCACCGACGGGCTGGAAATGGCGATGAACCGCTACAATGGGATGGTAGGGGAGTAGGCATCAGGGCCGCCTGCCCCCTGCCCACTGAATACTGAACACTGAACACTGAATACTGACCACTGACCACCGCCCATGCTCCCCCTCCCCGCCTCCCTCCCCTTCCAGCGCCTGCTCGATCAAGTGCGGGGAAACCGGCGGCTCCCCAACCTGGGGCTGCCCCGCGCCGCGCGGCTGCCCGTGCTGGCCGCCTTGCACACCGCCCTCCACGCGCCCATCCTGTTGATCGCCGCCCGCGCGGACCGCGCCCTCACCCTGGCAGACGAGCTTGCCCTCTGGCTGAACGCCCCACCCCTGCTCTTCCCCGAGCCCACCCCGCTGTTTTACGAACCCGCCCCCTGGAGCGCAGCCACCCGCCGCGAACGGCTGCGCGTCCTCACCACCCTGGCCGCCCTCCACATCCCCAACGCCCCCTCCCCCAACCCTTCGACTTCGCTCAGGGCAAGCCCCCATCCTTCGACTTCGCTCAGGGCAAGCCCCCATCCTTCGACTTCGCTCAGGGCAAGCCCCCATCCTTCGACTTCGGGCTTACTCCGTCCGCCCTCCGCTCAGGATGCAATACCCAATCCCAATCCCAATCCCTATCCCCAATCCCTATCCCTATCCCTATCCCCCCTCTCCCCCCCCCCCCCCGTCATCGTCACCTCCCTGCGCGCTCTGATGACCCGCACCCTGCCGCGGCGCGAGTTCCTCAAACACACCCGCAACCTGAAAAGCGGGCAGCGCGGCCAACCCGCGGAACTGGCGCGGCGCTGGGTCTCGCTGGGCTACGAAGCGGTCGATACCGTGGTCGCGCCCGGACAGTTCGCCCGCCGCGGGGGGCTGGTGGATGTCTGGCCGCCCGCCGAAGCCCAACCCGTGCGCATCGACTTCTTCGGCGACGAGATCGACACCCTGCGCTACTTCGACCCCCAAACCCAGCGCACCACCGCGCCCGCCGAACGCGTCCTCATCACCCCGGCCAGCGAATTCCCCCCGCTGGCAGCAGGCGGAAGACAGGAAACCGGAAATCAGCAGCGCACCCCCACCCCTTCGACTTCGCTCCGGGCAAGCCCCCATCCTTCGACTACGAGCGAATTCCATTCGCCCTCCGCTCAGGATGCCTCCCCAACCCCCAATCCCCAATCCCTATCCCCTATCTCCACCCCCCATCCTTCGACTACGAGCGGTCTTCGCCCGCCCTCCGCTCAGGATGCCTCCCCAACCCCCAATCCCCAATCCCCTATCCCCCCTCCCTATCCCTATCCCTATCCCCCTCCCTATCCCCAC
>JALUWE010000401.1 GCA_027019845.1 Anaerolineales bacterium
CCTGGCTTACACGCTGCTGGGCGTCGCCCGCTATTTCTGGTACTACGCGCCGCTCGTGCCGGGGATGATCGCCGCGGTGGGGCTGGGGCTGGAGTTGATCGGGAATCGCAAAGTGAGAAGTGTAAATTCCCATCCTTCGACTCCAGGCTTACTCCGCTCCCCTTCCGCTCAGGGTGCAATTCGCCATTCACTATTCACCATTCTCCTCCTCCTGATCCTCGCGGCTTTCCAGATCACCCACCTCGCCCGCCTGCGGGCTGCGCCGGACGAGCGTTACCCCGCCTATCGAGCGGTGGGCGAGTGGCTGGCCGAAAACACCCCCCCCGATGCCAGCATCGGCGCGCTGGAAGTGGGTATGATCGGCTATTTCGCCCGCCCGCGTCCGATGGTAGACTTCGCCGGATTGATCCAGCCCCAAGTCGCATCCTTGTTCGCACCGCAGACCACCTACCAGGACGCCGCGCGGTGGGCTATCGACGCTTACCAACCCGACTACCTGGTGCTGCACGACAACTTCCAACAGGTGGCGAACTCTGCGCGCCAGGCGTGCCGTATCGTCGCTGAATTCCCAGGCCGGCAATACGCCTACTCCCGCGATCTGATCGTCTACGATTGCCGCTGATCCCGCCTTCGATTACAATTGAGGGCTGAATCGTAAGGCGTAGAGCGTAAAATGTAGCCCCCAATCACCAATATCCAATATCCAATATCCAATTACCAGCTCCCTTCATGCACTTCACCCCCACCGCCATCCCCGACGTGATTTTGATCCAACCCCAGGTCTTCGGCGATCATCGCGGCTTCTTCATGGAAACGTACCAAAAGAAAAAGTTCGCCGCGGGCGGCATTCTGGCCGACTTCGTTCAGGACAACCATTCCGGCTCCCGGCAGGGTACGTTGCGCGGGCTGCACTACCAGATCAGGCACACGCAGGGCAAGCTGGTACGCTGCATCGCTGGCGAAGTGTTCGACGTGGCCGTGGACATCCGGCGCAGCTCCCCCACGTTTGGCAAATGGGTGGGCGCGCGGCTGTCCGCCGAAAACAAGCACATGCTGTGGGTGCCGCCCGGCTTCGCCCACGGCTTTTATGTGCTCAGCGAGTGGGCTGAGCTGGCCTACAAAGCCACCGACTACTACGCGCCCGAATGGGACCGCACCCTGCTCTGGAACGACCCCGACATCGGCATCCAGTGGCCGATCCGCCCCGGCACACAACCCCTGCTCTCCGCCAAAGACCAACAAGGAAAACCGCTCAAGGAAGCCGATTTGTTCGATTAGCAGTGTTCGGTGTTCAGTATTCAGTGTTCAGTGGTCAGCGGTCAGTGGTCAGTGTTCAGTCAAGAGCCGGGCAAGAAGTAGGAAGTAAGAAGTAGGGAGTAGGGAGTAAGGAGTAAGAAGTAAGAAGTAGGGAGTATGTTTCCATCGGCGAACCAATCAACCAACCAGTCAACTACTCAACCAAGAATCATCTAACCCATCATCCCATGCAAAATCTCCTCATCACTGGCGGGGCCGGGTTCATCGGCTCCAACTTCATCCGTTACATGCTGGCGCACGAGCCGGACGTTCGCATTGTCAATCTCGATGCCCTGACCTATGCGGGCAGCCTGGAAAACCTGCGCGACCTGCCCGACCCGGCGCGGCACATCTTCGTCGAAGGCGACATCAACGACCGCCCCCTGGTGGACATGCTGCTCCACAAATACCAGATCGACACCATCGTGCATTTCGCCGCCGAGAGCCATGTAGACCGCTCGATCCACAATCCCGGCGCGTTCATCCACACCAACGTAGTGGGCACCTTCACCCTGCTGGAG
>JALUWE010000402.1 GCA_027019845.1 Anaerolineales bacterium
CGGGTGATGACGATGAACAGAAGAAAGGCCGCCACCCCCAGGAACAGGGGTGGCACGCTGCGCGAGGTGTTGCCCAGTTCCTCGATCTCGGTGCTGACGAAACGGTTCGAAAACTGATCCGCCAGGCTGTAGGCCCCCAGCCCGCCGTAAGCCTCCAGCAGGCGGTCCACCGCCTTGAGCACCGCCTTCTCGTCGGCCCCCCGGCCAATCGACAGCAGGGCCTCGTTGAAGGCGCCCTTCATGTCGTAGGCCGCGGCCATGGCCGCCCGGTTCAGCCACAAGACGGCAAAGCGGGCGTCATCGGGCAGCAGCTCCCCCGGCGCGGTGGTGTAGAGAAACTCCGGAGATTGCGCCAGACCCACGATCATGAAGGTGCGGCGCGCACCGTTCATGGTGGCTGAAAGGGTATCGCCGGGCACCAGCCCATGGGCCCGCGCGAAGCTTTCGAGCAGCAGAATCTCGTCGGGCTGCTCGGAGTTCAGCAGGCGGCCCTGCGAAAGATAGATATCGTTCAGCCGCGGCGCCCCGGTTGCCGGCAGCGAGACCGCCCGCGCCCGGACCGGCAGGTCGGCCCCCTCCACATCGATCAGGGCATCGCCGACGACGCGGCCCTCGGCGGCGGCCACGCCCGGAAGATGCGCAAGATCGTCCACCAGCCGTTCCGGAGCGCGGGCGACCGGTGCAAAGACATCGGCCAGCCGGTAGCGCTGGTAATAGGCCTGCCGGGTTTCATCGAGCATGTTGACCAGCCCGTCCATCATGATCAGCAGCATCGTGCCCACCGCGATCACCAGCCCGATGGCTACCGCCTGCCCCTTCATGCGCCACAGGTCGCGCAGCAGTTTGCGGTCCAGCGGGCTCACCAGTGAATCTCCTCGGGATCGAGGCGCGTTTCATTGACGACCACGTCGCGGATGTTGCCATCGGCGAAGTTGATCACCCGGTGCGCCATCGCCGCGGTGGCCGCCGCGTGGGTGATGATCAGCACCGTAGTGCCCAGCTTGTCGTTGACCTCCTTCAGCACCTTCAGAACCGAACGCCCGGTGGTGCTGTCCAGAGCGCCGGTGGGCTCATCGCAAAACAGCACCGTGGGCTGCTTGGCCACCGCGCGGGCGATGGCCACGCGCTGCTGTTCGCCCCCCGAAAGCTGAGCGGGAAAGTGATCCACGCGCTCGTGCAGGTCGACCAGTTCCAGCGCTTCCCGTGCGCTGAGGGGGTTTTGCGCGATCTCGGTTACCAGCTCGACATTCTCGAACGCCGTGAGGCTGGGCATCAGGTTGTAGAACTGGAACACGAAGCCCACATGATCGCGGCGAAACCGGGTGAGTTCGGTATCGCTCATGGCGGTCAGTTCCATGTCGCGGAACCAGGCCGTGCCGCCGGTAGCGCTGTCCAGCCCGCCAAGGATGTTGAGCAGCGTCGACTTGCCGCTTCCCGACGGCCCCAGAAGCACGACAATCTCGCCCTCGGGGATTTCCAGATTGACGCCACGCAGGGCATGTACGGCGGCCGCTCCCTCTCCGTAGACCTTCGTGAGGTCGCGGGTGTGGAAGGCTGGGGTCATTTGTGGAACGTCGCCCTTCGGCATGGTCTGCCTCACCCGAAGCCGTTCATGGGTTCACTATTCCACCGCTCCGGGGCGCAAACAACAAAAACCGTGTGCAGGCGGCATTTGCCGGGCGGCAGGCCGTCAGCCCCGGGCGCGAAACCGCGAGAACAGCACCGAAACGAGGTAGATCAGCGCCGCTGCCACCACGATACCCGGCCCGGCCGGCGTGTCGGCAATCACCGAGGCCCAGACCCCGGCCACCGACGCGCCCGCGCCGAAGGCGGCGGCAAGTGCGGCCATGGCCTCGGGCGTGCGCGAAAAGCCCCGCGCCGCGGCGGCCGGCACGATCAGCATGGCGGCAATCAGCAGCGCCCCCACCACCTTCAGCGCCAGCGCCACCACCAGCGCCAGCGTCAGGATCAGCACGAGCCGCTCGCGGCGGGGGTTCATCCCCGCCGACCAGGCCAGTTCTTCGCTCACGGTAGCCGTCAGCAGCGCCGCCCAACGCCAGGCGACAAGCGCCACGATCAGCCCCGCTCCGCCCCAGATCAGCCACAGCTCGGTGGGGCCGACCGTCAGGATGTCGCCAAACAGGAAGGCGGCCAGATCGACCCGGACCCCGCGCAGGAACGAGACCGCCACCAGCCCGAAGGCCAGCGCGCTGTGGGCCACCACGCCCAGGGCCGCATCCATGGCCTGGCCGCGGCTGGCAAGCCCCGCCACCGCCAGCCCCGCCGCCAGC
>JALUWE010000403.1 GCA_027019845.1 Anaerolineales bacterium
AGCAGCACCCGCCGCCCCTCCAGCCCCCCCAGCCGTTTTCGCATCAGCCACAACAGCGCGGCCATCTCCAGCGTGGTGGCAATCGTGTTCGCCAGCGCCAGCCCGCCGTGCGGCATCCAGCCCACCCGCCCGAACCAGGCCGCCAGCCCCACGCTCAACACCGCGTTCAACCCCATCGCCGCCGCGCCCACGAACACCGGCGTCTTGGTGTCGTGCAGCGCGTAAAACGCCCGGCTGACGATCTCCACCACCGAATGGCTCACCAGCCCGGCGGTATACCACAGCAGCGCCCAGGCCACCAACTCCGTCGACCGCGCGTTGAACTCCCCGCGCTCGAACAACGCCGCCACCACCGGAAAACGCAGCAAAATCAACCCCACCGCGGCCGGCACCGACAGCAGCAACACCCCCCGCAGCGTGGCGGCCAGCGACGAACGCATCGCACCCACCTCCCCGCGCGCCACCTGCGCCGCGAACGTCGGCAGCGCGGCAATCGCAATCGCCTGCGCGATCACCACCTGCGGCATAGTCATCACCGCAAACGCCACCCCGATGGCCGTCAAACTGCCCTCCGGCATCCCCGAAGCCAGAATCACGTTGATCCAAAAATTCAACTGCACCACCGCCACCCCCAGCATCCGCGGGGCCATCAAACGCGCCACCTGCCGCACCGCGGGCGACCCCAACCCCAGCCGGGGGACGTACCGCGCCCCGGGCAGGCCGCGCAGCCCGGGCAGCTGCACCGCCAGATGCAGCCCCGCGCCCAGCACCGCGCCCCACGCCAGCCCGTGAATCCCCCAGCGCGGCACGAAGGCCAGCACCCCCACGATCCACCCCACCCAGTGCAGAGTAGGCGCCAGCGCGGGCAGCAGAAAGTGTTGGTGCGTGTTCAAAATCCCCATCACCAGCCCGCTCACCCCAAAGATCACCGGCGAAACCAGCAAAATTCGCAACAGCGAAACCGTCAACGCCTGCTGGCCGGGCGTGAACTTCGGCGCGAGCACCCCGCGCACCAACTCCGGCGCAAACACCGCGGCCAGCGCGCTCACCACCGCCAGCACCAGGCTGACGATATTCATCACCGAGGAGGCCAGCTCCCACGCACCGCCGCGGTCCCCCCGTTCCAGCAGCCCGGTGAACGCCGGGATGAATGCTGACGCCAGCGCGCCCCCGGCCACCAGCACGAACAACGTATCCGGCACCCGCGCCGCCGCGTTGAACGCGTCGATCTCCGCCCGCGTCCCAAACGCATTGGACACCAAAATCTGGCGTACCAGCCCCGTCAGGTTACTCAAAACAAAACCTGCCATCACCACCCCCGCAGCGCGGGCGATCTGGCGATTGGCAGAAGTCGTCGTTTCCGTCATAGCGGCAATTATACGCCGGAGTGGTCGATTTGTCTGATTTGTCTGGTTTGTCTTACTTGTCTTACTTGTCTTACTTGTCTGACTTGTCTGACTTGTCTGACTCGTCTTATTGGTCTACGGGTCTCCACACGCCCAATTACCCAATTACCCAATTACCCAATTACCCAATTACCCAATTACCAATTACCCAATTACTCATCCTTCGACTTCATGCGCACTCCGTTCGCCTCCCGCTCAGGATGCAATTACCCAATTACCCAATTACCAATACCCAATACCCAATATCCAATTACCCCCCGTTTACAACGCCTCCACAACTTTTTTACATCGGCTTCATAACTTCTTCAAACCTTGTCGCTATCATAAAGGCGCAATGGACAAAACATTGGAAGTACTGGAACAAAAAACCAAACCATCCTGCAAATCCGCGTCCAAACCAGATGCAAAGGAGAACGATCATGAAAACCAAACTCTTTACCCTCGCAGTCATCGTCGTGGCCGTCGTAGCCCTGGGGCTGACCGGCTTCAGTTACGCCAGCGCCCAAACCCAAGATGCTCCGCTATTCCAACAGCGCGGCCCCGGCGGCCCGGAAGGTGAACATCCCCTGCGCCCCTATGTCGAAGCAGCCGTGGCCGACATCCTCGGCATGAGCGTCGAAGACTTGCAGGCCGCCAAAGAAGCGGGCACCCGCCTGCCTGAGCTGCTCGAAGCCGCCGGGCTGACCCCCGAAGAGTTCAGGGCCGCGCTGGACGAAGCCACCCCCGGCATCGTGGCACAGGCCCTGGAAGACGGCGCCATCACCCAGGAACAGGCCGACTTCATCCTCGAAAACGGCCTGCGCCGGCCCCGCGGCTCTCGCGGCCCCCGTCTGGCCACTGCACTGCGCCCTTATGTCGAAGCAGCCGTGGCCGACATCCTCGGCATGAGCGTCGAAGAGTTGCAGGCCGCCAAAGAAGCGGGCACCCGCCTGCCTGAGCTGCTCGAAGCCGCCGGGCTGACCCCCGAAGAGTTCAAGGCCGCGTTGGAAGAAGCCACCCCCGGCATCGTGGCACAGGCCCTGGAAGACGGCGCCATCACTCAGGAACAGGCCGACTTCATCCTCGAAAACGGCTTGCGCCGGCCAAAACACCCCGGCAGGCATGGCCCCAAAGGCCCTGGCGGGCGCGGCCCGGGCGGGGGTGGCCCTCAAAACCCGGCCCCCAACGCCCCAACCGACAACGGGTAAGACGACCTCCCCAATGTTCAAGAGCCGGTCCGAGGACCGGCTCTTTTTTGTTGTACAGGTGTTAGATGGGGACATCACTCCCCAAAACATGGCAGGCACTGCGCCTGCCCTGATGCGTTTCAGGCCGTTACCACTTCGCCTTCCACCACCTCCACCGGCGGCCTGGCGGTGAACGTCAACCCGTCTGGGCCGCGGTCCACCAGGATGGTGTCGCCTGCGCGGAACTCGCCGGAGAGCACTTTGAGGGCCAGCGGGTCTTGCAGCTCGCGCTGGATGGCGCGTTTGAGGGGGCGTGCGCCGAAATCCGGGTCGTAGCCCACCTCGGCCAGGTATTCGCGGGCCGCCTCGGTGACCTCCAGCCTGTAACCGCGCTCTTCGAGCAGCGCGGCCACGTGCCGCAGTTGGATGCCGACGATCTCGGTCAGGTGTTCGCGGCTCAGCGGGTGGAAGACCACGATCTCGTCGATGCGGTTGAGGAATTCGGGGCGGAAGTGCGCCTGCAAAATCGTGTTCAAGGTGGAACGTTCGATGTTGAAGGTGCCGTTTTTGCCCATCCAGAGTTCGTTGCCCAGGTTGGAGGTCATGATGATCACGGTGTTCTTGAAGTCCACGGTGCGGCCCTGCCCGTCGGTCAGGCGTCCGTCGTCGAGCAGTTGCAGCAGCACGTTGAACACCTCGGGATGGGCTTTTTCGATCTCATCGAAGAGCACCACGCTGTACGGGCGCCGGCGGACGGCCTCGGTGAGCTGGCCGCCTTCCTCGAAGCCGACGTAGCCCGGGGGCGCGCCCACCAGCCGCGAGACGGTGTGCTTTTCCTGGTACTCGCTCATGTCGATGCGCACCATGGCGCGCTCGTCGTCGAACAGGAATTCGGCCAGGGCGCGTGCCAGTTCGGTTTTGCCGACGCCGGTCGGGCCGAGGAAGATGAACGAGCCGATGGGCCGGTTGGGGTCCTGCAACCCGGCGCGGGCGCGGCGCACCGCGTTGGAGACCACGCGGATGGCGTTGTCCTGCCCGACCACGCGCTCGTGCAGGCGTTCCTCCATGTGCAGCAGCTTTTGGGTCTCGCCTTCCAGCAGTTTGTCCACCGGGATGCCGGTCCAGCGAGCGACCACAGCCGCGATCTCCTCGGCGTCCACCTCTTCTTTGAGCAGCGGGCTGCCGGACTGCAACTCTTGGATGCGCGCTTCTTGCGCGGCCAGCCTTTCTTCCAGTTCACGCAGCGTGCCGTAGCGCAGCCGGGCGACCTTTTCGAGGTCCGCGTTGCGTTCGGCGCGCTCGATCTCCAGGCGGGTTTCCTCGATCTGCTCTTTGATGCGTTGCAGTTCGGCGATGGCCTGCTTTTCGGTCTGCCAGCGGGCGTGCAACTGGTTGGACTGCTCGCGCAGATCGGCCAGCTCTTTCTCCAGGGCTTTCAGGCGTTCTTTGGAGGCCTTGTCGCGCTCTTTTTTGAGGGCCTCGCGCTCGATTTCGAGCTGCATGATCTGGCGGTCTACTTCGTCCAGTTCCTGGGGTTTGGAGTCGATTTCGGTGCGCAGCCGCGCGGCGGCCTCGTCGATCAGGTCGATGGCTTTGTCGGGCAGGCGCCGGTCGGAGATGTAGCGGTTGGACAGGGTCGCGGCGGCGATCACCGCGCCATCGGTGATGCGCACCCCGTGGTGGATTTCGTAACGCTCTTTGAGGCCGCGCAGGATCGAGATGGTGTCCTCCACCGAGGGTTCGGCCACCAAGACGGGCTGGAAGCGGCGTTCCAGCGCGGGGTCTTTTTCGACGTGCTTGCGGTACTCGTCCAGGGTGGTGGCCCCGATCATGTGCAGTTCCCCGCGCGCCAGCATGGGTTTGAGCATGTTACCGGCGTCCATGGCGCCTTCCGCGGCCCCTGCGCCGACCACGGTGTGCATCTCGTCGATGAACAAAATGATTTCGCCTTCGGCTTCGGTGATCTCTTTGAGCACGGCTTTGAGCCGTTCCTCGAACTCACCGCGGTATTTGGCCCCGGCCACCAGCGCGCTCATGTCGAGCTGCACCAGGCGTTTGTGCTTCAGGCCTTCGGGCACGTCGCCCTTGACGATGCGCTGCGCCAGCCCTTCGACGATGGCGGTTTTGCCCACGCCAGGCTCGCCGATCAGGGCCGGGTTGTTCTTGGTGCGCCGGGAGAGAATCTGGATGACGCGGCGGATCTCCTCGTCGCGGCCGATGACCGGGTCGAGTTTGCCGCGGCGGGCCATGTCGGTCAGGTCGCGGCCGTATTTTTCGAGCGGCTGGTAGGTGGCTTCCGGGTTTTGGGTGGTGACGCGTTGCGAGCCGCGCACTTCCTGCAAGGCTTTGAGAATGGCGTCTTTGGTCAGGCCGTAGCTCTCCAGCCGTTTCCCTTCGGGGGACTCGGTCAGGCCGAGCAGGATGTGCTCGGTGGAGACGTAGTCGTCGCCCATGCCTTTGGCGTAGCGTTCCGCGGCCTGCAACACGTCCGCGGCCGGGCGCGACAATCCGACCTGCACGTTCGCGCCGTGGACTTTGGGGCGGCGTTCCAGGTCGTTCTGTACCTCGTTGCGCAGCGCCAGCACGCTGCCCGCCACCTGGGTCACGATGGCAGGCACCACCCCCTCATCGTCCTTGAGCAGGGCCAGCAGCAGGTGCGCGGGTTCGATGTTTTGGTGGTTGAAATCCTGCGCCAATTGTTGGGCGGCCAGGATGGATTGTTGGGATTTTTGGGTGTATTTGTTCAGGTCCATGGTAGGTTCCTTATGGGTGGATTTGGGTGTTGGGTATTGGGTATTGGGGATAGGGATAGGGATAGGGATAGGGATAGGGATAGGGATGGGGATTGCGATGCTCTAAGACCAATGAGACCAGTAAGACCGGTAAGACCAATGAGACCAGTAAGACCAATGAGACCAGTAAGACCAATGAGACCAGTAAGACCAATCAGACCAGTAAGACCAATCAGACCAGTAAGACCAATCAGACCACTTTGCATCTCTGTCATTTTCCCGCTTTTGTGTTGGATGAATGTTGGAAAGGTGTAAGAGGAGTGTTGGAAGTGGGCGTGGAGAGTGGAGATTCGAGATTCGAGATTAGAGATTAGAGATTCGATATTCGATATTCGATTCCCCAAAGCGGTATAATACCCCCATGCAATCCGTCTCCATTCCGCCCGATACGCCGCTGTCTACGCGCCGGCGCGGTGTGATCGTTGGCGCATCTTCTGGCATCGGCGCGCAGCTGGCGCGCGACCTGGCCGGGCAGGGCTACCTGCTGGCACTGCTGGCCCGCCGCGCCGAGGCCCTGGACAAGCTGTGCGCTGAGATCAACCAGGCCGCCGGAGAAACGCTCGCCTTTCCCTACCCCCACGATGTCACCCGGTTCGATTGCATCCCGGCCACTTTCCAGAAAATCCTGCAAGATTTGAAACGCATCGATCTGCTGGTGTACAGCGCGGGCGTGATGCCGCCGGTTGGCCTCTCCGAATTCAATTTTGAGAAAGACCGGCAGATGGTGGCAGTCAACTTGCTGGGCGGGATGGCCTGGCTGGGGCAGGCTGCCACCCTGTTCGAGCGGCTGGGCGCGGGCACTATCGTCGGCATCTCCTCCGTGGCCGCGGAGCGCGGGCGGGTGAAAAACCCTGGTTACAACGCCTCCAAAGCCGGGTTCGACACCTATCTGGAAGCCCTGCGCAACCGGTTGACTCGCCACGGCGTCCACGTGCTCACCGTGCGCCCCGGACCGGTGGACACCCCGATGACCAAAGACGCGGGCGGCCTGTTCATGGTCCCGCCCCAAACCGTCACGCAAGACATCTTGCGTGCCCTGCGGAAACGCAAACAGGTGCTCTACACCCCGGCGCGCTGGCGGCTGATCATGTTCGTCGTGCGCCACCTGCCGTCGGTGGTCTTCCGGCGGTTGAATTTTTGAGCGCGAATCGAGGATCGTGAATCGAGAATCGAGAATCGTAAAACGTAGAGCGTAATTACCCAATTACCCATCCTTCGACTACGAGCGGCTGCGCCGCCCTCCGCTCAGGATGCAATACCCTATCCCTATCCCCACTCCCTATCCCTATCTCCACCTCCCATCCTTCGACTTCGAGTGGACTTCGTCCACCCTCCGCTCAGGATGTAATTAGCCAATTACCCAATTACCCAATTACCCAATTACCCAATTACCCAATTACCCAATTACCACAATACCCATCACCCGCCCCCCGCTCAGAATGCACTAACCCAAGCTCTCAACTCGAACTCGACACTTGACCACCAACGGCTACCTCCCCCTCGAACGGCTGAGCAAGCTCGAAAACTTCGGGCACTCGCTGGCCTCGGCTGCCTACCTGTACCGCCCCACCCACCCGGAACAGGTGGCCGAACTGTTCGCCTTTGCCCGCCGTCATGGTGTCTCGATCACCTTCCGCGGCTCCGGGCGCAGTTACGGGGACGCGGCCCTGAACGCAGGCGGTATCGTGGTGGACATCCGCCGCATGAACCGCATTCTCGACTGGAATCCCGAAAGCGGCATCATCACCCTCGAAACCGGCGTGACCATCGAGCAGCTCTGGAAGTACGTGCTGGAAGACGGCTGGTGGCCGCCGGTCGTGCCCGGCACCATGTTCCCGACCATCGGCGGCTGCCTGGGGGCCAACATTCACGGCAAAAACAACTGGCAGCGCGGCACCTTCGGCGAGCAGGTGCTCGAATTCCGCGCCCTGCTGCCCAACGGCCAGGAGATCACCTGCACCCCGGACGACGAGATGTTCTACGCGCTGATCAGCACCTTCGGCCTGCTGGGCATGATCACCTCCGTCACCCTGCAGATGAAAAAAGTGTACTCCGGCGACCTGCGGGTACACGCCTGGACCGAACCCGATCTCTCCGCCATGCTGGCCGCCACCGAGCGCGGCAAAGACCAGAACGACTACGTCGTCGGCTGGCTGGACTGCACGGCCAACGGCGCGCGGCTGGGCCGCGGACAAATGCACACCGCCGATTACCTGGCCCCGGGCGAGGACCCCGCGCCCGCACAGTCGTTGCGCCTCGATCACCAGGTGCTGCCCGACACCTTTTTCGGCCTGGTGCCCAAATCCATCCTCTACCGCCTCATGCAGCCCTTCATGAACAACCCCGGCGTGTGGCTGACCAACTCCCTCAAATACCTGGCCAACAGCACCCTCGGCAACCACAAACGCTACCTCCAATCCCACGTGGCCTTCAACTTCTTGCTCGACTACGTGCCCAACTGGGAGCGCGCCTACGGGAAGGGCGGACTGATCCAGTACCAGTGCTTCGTGCCCAAAGAGCGCGCGCACGACGCCTTCGCCGAGATCATCCGCCGCGGGCTGAAGCGCGGCCTGCCCAGCTACCTGGGTGTGCTCAAACGCCACCGCCCCGACCGTTTTCTCTTCACCCACGCGGTGGACGGCTTCTCGTTCGCGCAGGACTACCGTCTCACGCCTGGCAACCGCGGCCCGCTGCGCCAACTGCTCTCTGAATTCGACCAGATCGTGCTGGAGGCGGGCGGAAAATTCTACTTCGCCAAAGACAGCACCCTCAACCCCGGCACCGTGCGCGCCTTCATGGGCGAAGAACGCCTGCAAAAATTCCGCGCCCTCAAAGCCCAATGCGACCCCGACCACATCCTGCAATCCGACCTGTACCGCCGTGTGATGGGAGCAGATCAGCATATCGCAGATCGAAAGTCGGAAGCCAGGAATCAGGTTACCCAATAACCATCCTTCGACTACAAGCGAACGGAGTTCGGTACGAACTCTATTCCCCCTCCGCTCAGGATGCAATACCCTATCCCTATCCCCACTCCCTATCCCTAT
>JALUWE010000404.1 GCA_027019845.1 Anaerolineales bacterium
CACCACATGCCGGACGAGCGGCCTCCCCCTCCAATCCAGCAATTGTTTGGGCTGCCCCAGTCTCTCCGACTTACCTGCCGCCAGCACCACTGCGGCCACCCGCTCGTGCATGGCAAAAACCTTACCCTGCTCCAAAGCAGCAATTCCCACCCCGTAAAAGTCCCCCAACAATCGATCTGCCATCCCGCGCGCCTGCGCCTGTAACCCGGCATCATCAGCCTGATTGAACAACACCACCCGCCATGCGCCGGGCGGGATACCCTTCAGCCCCCCCTCGGAATGGGTGAGCACAGCCGTCAGAGACCGCGCATCGATCCGCGCCCCCATCCCCACCCCGGCCAGGGCCGCGAACCGCTCCGGGCGGTGAACCCACGCGCTCGTCAACCGTTTCCCCAGGCCTCGCATCCCGGCCATGACCGCCACACAGTCAACAAAATCGGGGATGACCGGTTCGTGCGCGGCCGGAGCCTTCAACGGGTGCTGCCGCGAGCCGTCCGCCTCGATCAACAAGGGACAGCCGAGATGATCGGCCAGCCTGCAAATCTCCGCCAGCGTGGCCGGCGCCACTCCTTTCAGCTTCCTATCGCTCGCTGGCTGGCCCGTGAAGAGCAAAACATCTTCCAGCGGCTGCCCCCGAAGCGCGGCCACATCCCTGGCCGACTCGACGACCAGATGCCGGTCGGCCATTTTCGCCTGATGCACGCCGAAATGCGCGCTCACAGCCAGAATAACGGGCGCAACCTCGCGTGCAAGCCGGAACATCGCGGTCGTCTTTCCCCCCGCGCCGACAAACGCCACCTTACTGCTGCGCGTCACCCGTAAGGCCTGTGCCAGATTCATCCAATCCCACGAGTTCCCACGAGTTACCACGAGTTCCCACGAGCTCCTACGAGTTCCCACGAGTTCCCCACGAGTTACCACGAGTTCCCCAAAGTTCCCACGAGTTACCACGAGTTCCCACGAGTTCCTACGAACTCCCCCCCTCCCACAACTGGCTGCGCACATGCGGGCGCGATAAGATCGCCTCCAACACCCCGCCGCCCAGGGCCAACGCCTTGTCCGAAACCAGGGTACAAAACGACGGGTCGTTGCGTGGATCCAAATCCCCAATCTTCGTCCCTGCCTGCACACGCAAACCGGGATGTAAAAGCCCGCGCAGCACCCCATCGAACGGCGCGCGCACCCTTTGCCCTCCCACCTCGGCGATCACCTGGCCGGACCAGAGACGGTCGCCAATGGCAGCTCGCGCCGATAGCACACCATCCGCGGGCGCGCGCAACACCCGCTGGCGATTATAAATACCCAACCCCTCTGGAATCCCCGTATTCGCTGCCGGGGGCCGGTCCCACAACACGCGTCCCAAAAAATGGCCGCGCTGGGTCTCGATAGCCGCATGGCAGTTCTCACCGGGCACGAACCCCGGCCCAAGGCCGATCACCAACGGCGCGGCCTCCATCCCCAAATCCGGCGGGGCTTTGGTCATCCGGGCATCTACCAGCACACAAAAAGACAGTTTGGACTGCAAGACCGCGGCCTCCGGGTCAATCAGGACTGGAATTTCACCCTTTTGGAGAATGTGCTGTGCCTGGGCAGGGTCGTTCACCCGCCGGGCCGTCACCCCTTCCACAGTGAATTCCCCCCGGTACACAGCCTCTGCAAAAGAGACCAGACGACGCACGGCCAGCGGCTGCGGGATTTCCGTGATCAACACACGCAACCCCGCCCGGTGCAGCCGCAGCGCCACACCCGTTGCCAGATCACCACCACCGCGGAGTAAAACCAGGTTCATATTCTTCCCATGCCTCGTAAGACGCGCTCCGGAGTGAGCGGGAACTCGTCGAACCACACACCAATGGCATCGTGGACCGCGGCGGTCACTGCCGGGGTGAGCGGGATGTAGGGCATCTCGGCCATACCGCGGGCGCCCCACGGGCCGCGCGGGTCGGGATGCTCCAAAATGATGGAATGGACGCGCTCCGGGATGTCGAGCACCCCCGGTATCAGGTAGGTAGACAGATGTGCCGTCTGCACATAGCCGTTTTGCTGGACGAAATTCTCCAGTATGGCGTATCCCGCGGCCTGCACCACCGCACCCTCGATCTGGCCTTCGATTTGCTGCGGGTTGATGGCTTTACCCACGTCGTCGGCACAGACGACTTCCAGGATGCGCACGTGGCCGGTTTCGGTATCCACCTCCACCAGCGCGGCTTCAGCCACGTAGCCGTAAGCGAAATTCGGCTCGCAGTAGCCGGTTTGCGGGTCGAACATGGTGGTGGCGGGCGGGCGGTACTGGTAGGTGGCTCTGGCCGGGCGGTCTTCGTCTTTCCAACGCTCCAGGGCCAGTTTCACCGCGCCACGCACCGCGTTTCCCGCCATGAACGTCATCCGCGAGGCCGAAACACTGCCGGAATTCCTGGAGCTGGCCGTGTCCGACATTTCGAGACGCACTTTCTCCAACGGCAAACCTGCCGCCTCAGCGGCCATTTGCGCCAACGCGGTGTGCATCCCCTGCCCCACCTCGGCCCCAGCATGGTACACGATCATCTCCTCGATCTCGCCCTCGCCGCGCAATTCGACCGTGGCCCAGCACTGCTCTGGAAAGCCGAACGAAAAGCCCACGTTCTTGAAACCGCAGGCAAAACCGATCCCCAATTTCGACCCCCGATTCCCCATTCCCCGTTCTCCCTTCTCGCTTCCCGATCCCCGGTTCCCGATCTTAGCTCTCAACCCCTCTGCGGCCCGGGCACAGGCGTCCAGTACTTCGGGCATACTGACCCCCGGCGGGAGGGGCGTGTTGACCGAGAGCAGCGACCCCTCGCGCACCACGTTCCGCCGCCGGATTTCGACCGGATCGATGCCCAGCACCTCGGCCAGCTTGTTCATCTGCTGCTCCGCAGCGAACGCGGCCTGGGGGCCACCAAAGCCGCGGAACGCGCCGTTGGGGATGTTGTTGGTGTAAACGGTGCAGGCGTCCACTTTGACATTGGGTATTTCATACGGGCCGGTACACATCAGGGTGGCGTTGCCGAGCACTTTGGTGGAGGTGTAGGCGTACGCGCCCCCGTCCGCGATCAGCTCCATCTCCGCGGCGACGACCTTGCCCTCGCGGGTCGCCCCCCATTTGGCGCGGATGATGTAGGGGTGGCGTTTGTGGTGCCCGATGATGGATTCCTCGCGGCTCCAGATGATTTTGACCGGGCGGTGTACCCCGCGTTGGTGCAGGCGCCAGGCGGCCAGCGCCAGCACGATCTGGACGGACATGTCTTCACGCCCGCCGAACGCTCCGCCGATAGCCGGGTAGATGACGCGCACTTGTTCGAGGGGCAGCCCCAGCGCGTGCGCGATCTGCTCCTGGTCCTCGTGCGTCCACTGCCCGGCCACCTCGACCGTAACGCGGCCCTGTTCGTCGATGTACGCCAGCCCGGCTTCGGGTTGCAGGTAGGCGTGCTCCTGCGCGGGGGTGCGGTATTCGGCCTCCACGATCACGTCCGCGGCCGCGAAGCCCGCGGCCACATCGCCTTTGCGCACGCGGTAACGGTGAAACACGTTGCTCTCCCGGTCGGGGTGCAGGAGAAACGCGCCAGGCTGCATGGCTTCCAGCGGATCGGTGAGCACGGGCAAATCCTCGAATTCGACCTCGATCAACGCCAGCGCGCGGGCCGCCAGGTCTTCGCTTTCGGCCACCACCAGCGCAATCTGATCGCCGACGAAACGCACCCGGTCCGCAAACGGTTTGCCGGACCCGGGCCCGCACAACACCGGCTGGTCGGGCATGATCAGGCCGTATTCGTTGACCGGCACGTCCGCGGCGGTGAACACCGCGACCACACCTTCCAGGGCTTCGGCTTTACGAGTGTCCAGCCGGGTGATGCGGGCGTGCGGGCGCCGGGCGAACAGGATTTTCATGTGCAACTGATCGGGATAGTTGATGTCGCCGGGGTAAGGCGCTTCCCCGGTCACTTTACTGTAGGCATCGATGCGGCGAATGGATTTTCCGATAGTTGGCATAGGGAGTTCGAGTTGAGAGCTTGAGTTGGGAGCTTGCCCTGAGGGAAGTCAAGGGGTGGTAATTGGGTAATTGGGTAATTGCATCCTGAGCGGAGGGCGAATAGAGTTCGTCCCGAACTCCGTTCGCTCGTAGTCGAAGGATGGGTATTGGGTATTGGGTATTGGTAATTGGGTAATTGGGTAATTGGGTAATTGCATCCTGAGAAGGACAGTTTGCTGCTCACCTACCTGCTCTTACGCGGTTTCTTCTTGGGTTTGATCGGGGGCACGTCCAGCGGGCCATAACGGGGAGGCCCGGCCATTCTGTAGATCGCGCCGTACACCACAATGTAAAACGCCCCGATGATGACGGTAAGAATCGCGGCAATCGCCAGGGTGTAATACAACGGAAACCTTCCAAACCCGCTCCAATTCACGTAATTGGCCGCTTCCGGAGGAACAGGCATCACGCGTTGCGGAAGGCCTGCTTGAACGAGCATCACGGAAATTACGAAGGCAATGAACGGGATCAGAAACGCCATGATGCAGCCAATTCCCCGCCAAACAGGGTGGATCTCGTTCCTTGTCCCAGTGTCTCTTTGATAATAAATATTCCGGCTCATGAGCACCTCCTCAGGAATGGTCTACAAAACAAGCTTCCATCTGAGAGGACTTACGCAGCTGGCAGGAGAAAACCTCCTTTGTGTCATACGGGCACCTGCATAAGCTCTGTCAAAATAACACACAATCCCTGTCATTCTGAGGGGCGTCAGCCCCGAAGAATCTCCCTCACCATCATCGAGATTCTTCGTTGTCGCTCAGAATGACACACGTCCCGTCATTCTGAGGGGCGTCAGCCCCGAAGAATCTCGCTCACCATCATCGAGATTCTTCGCTGTCGCTCAGAATGACACACGTCCCGTCATTCTGAGGGGCGTCAGCCCCGAAGAATCTCGCTCACCATCATCGAGATTCTTCGCTGTCGCTCAGAATGACATAAACAACAGCGCTCAGAATGGCACAGGCTAACAGCCGGTTGCTCAGAATGACAGGGGTAGCAGCAGACATGAAGAAATCCTGTCGCGTACTTTACAGCCACGACCTGAAAGTTTTTCCAGACGCTGGTGGCTAAACGGGGGCTTGTGCATTTGTACGCAGGCTGGCAGCACTTTGCATGGCCTGCAAGATTTTGTAGTAGCCGGTACAGCGGCACAAATTTCCGGTGATGGCGTGTTGCAAATCGGTAAAGGACGGCTGGGCGCGCTCTTCGAGCAGCATGGCCGCGGACATCACGAAGCCGGGCGTGCAATAGCCGCACTGCACCGCGCCGTCTTCGATGAAAGCGCGCTGTACGGGGTGCAGTTTGCCGTCCTGTGCCAGCCCTTCGATGGTGACGATGTCGGCGCCCTGGGCGCGCGGGGCCGGCACCAGGCAGCTCATCACGGCCTGGCCGTCCAGGAACACGGTACACGCGCCGCACTCGCCCTCTGCACAGCCCTCTTTGGTGCCGATCAGGCCCAGGTCTTCGCGCAGCCAGCGCAACAGGGTTTTGTGCTGGCCACCGGCAACCGAGACCTGTTCGCCGTTCACCCGCGCGGTGATGGTGGATGACCGGGAAACCGCGCCCTGCCCGGGCCGGGTGGCTGCGGCCGGACGAGGATCGGGGTCGCGCAGCAGGATCGGGTTTTCCGGGAGTGCCGCCCGCTCCTCCCCGTTCAAAATGGCGCGCAGCCCGCGCAGCGTACACACCCGCACCATCTCCAGGCGGTAGGCCGCTGAGGCGCGCACGTCGTCGATGGGGCGGGCGGATTCTTGCGCCAGCCGGGCGGCCTGTTCGATGTTTTCTGCCGTCAGCCGTTTGCCGGTCAGGAAGGCTTCGGCCTCGCCAGCGTGGGTGATGACCGGTGTGACCGCGCCGAGGGTGATGGCGGCGCGCTCGATCCGGTCGCCGTCCGCCAGGGTGAGCACCACCGCGGCGTTGACCACGGAAATGGCCTGGGCGCGGCGCAAGCCGAGTTTGACGAACGCGCCGCGCTGGTTGGCCTGCATGGCGGGGAAGGCGATGTCCACCAGCATTTCGTCCGGCTGCATGACGGTCTGGCGGAAGCCGGGGTAAAACTCGGAGAGGGGCACCACCCGTTCCCCGCGCGCCGACCGCAGGGTGACGCGGGCCTCCAGCGCCATGAGGGGGGGGATGGTGTCGTTGGCCGGGGAGGCGGTGATCAGGTTTCCGGCCACGGTGCTGCGGTTGCGAATCTGGGGCGCGCCGACCTCCCAGGAGGCCAGGGCGAGCGGCAGGCCGCGGGCGCGCACCAGGGGGGAGGCCGCGCAGTCGTTGTGGGTGACTTGCGGCCCGAGGTGTACCATGCCGTCATCGCCCAGCCAGATGCGGTTCAGGTCCGGGATGCGGGTGATGTCGATCAGGGTGTCGATGCCGGTGCGCACGCGGTTTTCGATTTCCAGGATCAGGTCGGTGCCCCCGGCGATGATGCGGGCGCGCGGGCCGCGTTCGGCCAACACGTCCAGCACTTGCTCGATGGTGGTTGCGTTGATGTATTCGTGCCACATCGGGCGGTCACTCCTTGAGAAAGCCTTTGTTTCGCAATCGTTGGATCAGGTTTTGGGCATACGCCTCTCCAACGATGGTTAGCAGCAAATCGTCTACTTGCGGCAAGGGGGTCTGCCAGAGCCATTCGGGGCGCAGCCAGAAACCGGGCAACTGGCGGGCATGGTACACCCCCTCGGAGAGCGGCACCAGGCGGTAGCGCGCTTGCTCGTCGAGCTGGTAAAACTCGGCGCGTTGGGTTTGGGGATCGATCAGCCAGTATTCGGGGATACCGGCCTGCTCGTATTCGTAGAACTTTTCGCCCCGGTCGCGGCCAACGCTTTCGGGCGAGACGATTTCGACGACCAGGTCGGCAGGCCCGTCGAGGTAGGTCTCTTTCAGGCGGGGCAGGTTCTCGCGGGCGACGAAGATCAGGTCGGGTTCGCGGCCCGAACGGGCCAGTTTCATCTGGAAGGGCGGAATTATGATACGGCCGATCTGTCGAAATTCGACATATGCCGTCACCAGGCGGGCCAGAAAGTTAGCAAGAACCTGGTGGGTCAGGCTTGCGGGGCTGGTCATGATCACCTCTCCGTTCACCCACTCTGCCAGGGTATCTTCGCCGGCCCACTCCAGGAATTCTTCATACGACATCCTGGCGGGACGCGCCGGTTTCGCCAGCAGGATGTCGATCATCCGCCTGCGGGCGCGGTCGTCGAGCATCTCCGGGTTACGTAAGAGTTGCAAAAACTCGCTTTTGTTCAGGCTCATTGTGAACCTCCATTCGCCACGCAGCGCCTATCCGAACACAGTTCTCGGCCCTCATTATAGCACTTACTCCCCGCGCGCCGCCATCCTCCCGCCGTCTCCTCCGCGGCGCAGCATGACGATCTCGGCCAGGATGCTGAGGGCGATCTCTTCGGGGGTTTCGGCGTTGATCTCCAGCCCCATCGGGGAGACGACCCGGTCCAGCGTCTCCGGCGGGATACCGGCCTCCAGCAGCTTCTTGCGGGTGGTCTGCCAGCGGCGGCGGGAGCCGATCACGCCGATGTAGGCGGCCTCGGTCTGGAGCAGCGCGGGCAGCCCGGCCACGTCCACCTGGACGTTGCGGGTGGCCAGCACCAGGTAGGTGTAGCGGTTGATGGGGAACTGTGCGGGCAGGTCGGCCAGTGCGCAGGGGAGGTACTCGTCCGCGCCGGGGACCGCCTCGGGGGTGCAGAATTCGGCGCGATCATCACACAACGCGACGCGAAACCCCAGCCACTTCGCCAGATGGACGACCGCGCGGCCGACGTGTCCCCCGCCGGCCACCACCAGCGCGGGCCGCGGCAGCACCGGTTCGACGAAGATGCTCAGCGTGCCGCCACACACCCCGGGGTCGCCGCGGGCGGGGTCTACCATGCTGTATTGCAGCCGCCGCGGCTTGCCTTCTTCCAGGGCCGCGAGCGCTTCGGCGATCACCCAGCTTTCCATCTGGCCGCCGCCGATGGTGCCTTCGATCCGCCCGTCGGGGTAGACCAGCATTTTGCTGCCCACCCGCCGCGGGGTGGAACCCTGGCTATGGGTGATGGTGCAGAGCACCGCGGGCTGTCCGCTTTGTTCGAGTTTTGCAAGGGTTTGGTACATGGTGGGGGAAGTTCGAGGTGGGAGGTTGAGTTGGGTATTGGGTATTGGTAATTGGGTAATTGCATCCTGAGCGGAGGGTGGACGAAGTCACTCGTAGTCGAAGGATGGGTATTGGTAATTGGGTAATTGGGTAACTGAATACTGAATACTGAACACTGAACACTGATCACCCTTCCAACGCGCTGAGCATGACGGGAAGCAGTTGCAATTTGCGGGAGACCACGCCGCGGGCTTGCAGC